>DAHUXT010000028.1 GCA_027307065.1 Ktedonobacteria bacterium | reverse complement strand
AGAGCAGTTCACCCAGCGTTGTGTCCTGCGATCTCTGTCGCGCTTCCAAACAGCCCTCACCCGCTCTCCTTTATACTATACGATGTGACGATGGCGCTCGGTGAGGCGCAGGCGGGGCAGCTTTCTCACAGAGAGCAATTCTTGACACGCATGGGGAAGACACGCATGGGGAAGACACGCATGGAGAGATAGGCTGGGCGCCGCCGGAGTGGAGCGACGCCCAGGTACAAACCGGAACCCTACTAGATATCGGCCAATCCAGGAATCGCTGGGCGGTATGCCCAAGCCTTGCAACCTTACCGTTTCACTGGCTTTTCCGACTGGTCCGTGGTGAACGTTTGCCAATCCTTGAGGAAGTTCTCGATGCCTTTGTCGGTCAAGGGGTGCTTGGTAGACTTCAGCAGTACATCGTAGGGAACCGTCGCGATGTCCGCCCCCGCCTTTGCCGCCTCGATGATATGCACAGGGTGGCGGATACTGGCCGCCAGCACGAGCGTTGGCAGATTGTGCTTGCGATAGATCTCTACCGTGTCGCGCACCACCTGCATGCCATCCTCGGAGATGTCGTCCAACCGACCGACGAAGGGGCTGATGATATAGGCGCCCGCAAGCGCGGCGAAGAGCGCCTGGTTCGCCGAGAAACAGAGTGTCACGTTGGTGCGAACGCCCTCAGCTTTCAAGGCCTTGACGGCGCCCCAACCGTTCGGCGTTGACGGAACCTTGACGACAACATTGGGATGCCACTTCGCGAAACGACGCCCCTCGTCGACCATGCCAGCCGTGTCGAGGCTCACCGTTTCAGCGCTAATCGGTCCATCGACGATTTCGGCAATCGTGCGGATCACCGCCTCGTGCGTCATGCCGCTGTTCTTGCTCATCAGTGTTGGGTTCGTGGTGACACCGCTCAAAATGCCCCATCGAGCAACCTCGCGAATCTCGTCAATATTCGCGGTATCAAGAAAGATCCGCATCGCACTCGCTCCTTTCGCTGGCGTCACGTGATGGCGTGTGAAGCAGCTGCGAACCGCCAACCGTGCGCTCAGAAGGCGTTGTGCATCATCACTTACGCGTCCTCGCGTCCTATGCCAGCTTCATGTAGATCATACCGTCACGTACTTGAACATCATAGCGCGGCTGCGCAGCAGTTGCCGGACCGGTGATTGGCTTGCCATCAGCCAGACGGAACCGCGACCCATGCCACGGACACTGCACCACGTCTCCCTGGAGTTCGCCCTCGTCGAGCGGACCGCCGGCGTGCGAGCAGGTCGCCGCGATCGCCGCGTATTTGCCGCGCACCTGCAAAAGCAGTACCGGAACGCCTGCGACGTCGACGCGTCGCATAGTATTCTCGTGCACCTCGGACGCTGGGGTGACCGCTACATAGTCGTGGGTGCCCTCCGGCCACACGGTGTGGTTCACATTGGTCGCCTTGCCGAAGACCATATCGCCGCCAAGGAATGCCGCGACCAGCACGGAAATGATACCAGCGAATCCGAGGATCGCCGCGAGGATGCTCTCGCCGGACGATATCCCAAGGCGCGCAAAAAACGAGATGATGTAGAGCACAAGCGCCAGTGAATTCAGGCCCGCGTGATAGAGGCCAACGGTACGCTCGGCGCCATACGTGTCGCTCCAATCGGCCAGACCCGTCACCGCGGCGGCCAGCGCGCCAAGGATGCCAATGAGCACGGCCACCTCGGCACCACGCGCGGCCCAGGCATTCGCGGTAGGCGAAACCAGCCAGATGATGTCGAAGAGCACGGCGAGAAGCCAGGCGCCGACAGGCACATCGGTGATGGCTGGATGCAGCGGATGACCCAGCCAGGTGCCGTTCAGAAGCGTGCGGAAGCGTCGTGGCGGGCGTCGGTTGGACCCAATGAGTGCTTTGGTGAAGTTTTGCAGCGCGTCGCTGATGCGATCGCTTATCGGCGGTGGTGTGGGCGGCGTCTGCTGATCTGGAATAGCGCTCATATCGCTGGTAGCACTCTCATGTGACGGTTCGTGCATTGTCTCTGCTCCTTATGCTCCTCATGAGCTCGGTGCGACGTGCGGGATGACCAAAGCACCTTCGAGAGACCTATACCTGACTTTTGCTATTTTGTCAATATTTTATTGTGTTTATTTGACAAATCCGATGCCTCGGCGTATGCTCACGTTGGTTCGTGCGGTGTGCAAAGCGCACAGACTTTGTCTGGTCCGTGTACAGCGTGTTGATGATACGTTCGCTGCTAGGTCTCATAGTGGCACTCGATTCATGGGCGCGATGAAAGGAACAGACGAAAGGATAATACGATGGCAACGTCATGGTATCTCCGTTTCTTGACGAGCACACGCGGCCGACTGGTGGCGCTCTTACGGCGCGATACGCGCACGGTCGAGGAGATGGCGTCTGAGTTGCAGCTCAGCGATAACGCAGTACGGGCACATTTAGCGGCGCTCGAGCGCGATGGATTAGTTCGGCAGCAGGGTGTGCGCCATAGCGGAATGGCTGGCAAGCCAGCATACGCCTATGAGTTGACGGCTGAGGCCGAACTGCTATTTCCCAAACCATACGCCATCGTGCTGAACAACCTTCTCGACGCGCTGGACGGACGAGTCTCTTCTGGCACGATTGACGACGTTCTGCAGACAGCGGGCAAGCATATTTCAGGGCAATTTCCGCGAGGCACTGGCAACAGGCTGTCGAGGATCAACGCGGCAGTCGAGGCTCTCAATCAGCTTGGGGGGCTGGCGGAGTTGGAGGAACGAGAGGGGGACGTTGCCATTCAAGGGTTCGGGTGCCCGTTCGCGGCGGTTGTTCCCCATCACCCGGAGGTGTGTAGCCTTGCCGCGGCGTTTGTTGGCGAGATCGCTGGTGAGCCAATGCGCGAAACGTGCAATCGCGAGTCGCCACCTCGCTGCCGTTTTGAGTCGATCAACGGTGCGTCGAGAACTCACGTGCCCCTGGCGTGAGAGTCGCACAGGGGCACGGCCAATGGGTTAGTTGGCTATCTCGACTACAGAGGCTTGTCTAGTTTCTCCACCTCGATGGTGCATTCGGTGACTATTGCCACGACCGCACCCACGGCGGCCCACATCGGCGCCAGTGCCGCCCCCACAACACCAACGGTGAGCGGGAACTCGACGATGATGTGGCCCTCCGGATTCTTGATAAGCACGCGCCGGACATTGCCTTCGTGGACGATCTTCTTGACCTTAGCGATCATCTCTTCGCCAGTCATCCGATAGCGCTCGGTGGTCGTAGACTCAGCGATCGGCGCTTCATCAGTCTTGGGAGTCTCAGGCGTCATCAATTGCGGATTCATGGTCAGTCCCTCCATCACAGTGTTGCGGTTACTTTCGCACGATGCCACACGTCCATCACATCTGACCATCGCACATGGGCGTCACAGGCCCGTCACGTCGCGCTGGCGCAAGGTCGCATCGCCGTCACATGCTCGTAGCGCCAGTCAAATGACAGTCGGTGATTGGTTTATGCCAGCATGTGCGCCACATTCCTTCGGGCACGCGACAGACAACTCCAGACGTGGTACGCTGGCTGTGCCAGAGCGAGGTGGCGGCTTCTGGAGTGACCTTGGGAGAGAGTGTCGAAGATGATAGGCATGTCGGACGCACACGATGGCGGCGAGACGGAACCAGTCCAGGCGGGCGATGCCACGCTTGCTGGGACTCAGTCCGGTACCCGGTCCGGTACCCAGTCCGGGCTGCTACCGGTCATTTTCGCGAATAATGCAGCGGCAAGCGATGCTATGAACCTCGCCATTGCCGCGTGGCTCCATGCCAAGTTTCAGCGCAGCCGCAGCGCAAAGACGCAATCCACGTATTCGGCGATCGTGCAGGCGTTCCGGGCGCAACTGTTGTCAAGAGGACTCGATCTCGACGCGGCTGATCCTCGTCGGGTAGCCGTCGCTGCCGATGCGATGCCAGTGGACACGGGCGATTTGATGGCCGAGCGGACGAAGGCGCTGGCGCTGGCGGCCCAGGCATTCGCCTCGCAGTCGGCAACATCGCGCTACGGAGCCCGCCCCGTCACGGCGACTACGGCGAATCTACGGCTCGCCGCGCTCAGCAGTTTCTACCGTTACGCCCTGCGCCACGATTTCCTGCGCGGAGAGAACCCGCTGGAGCGGGTTGAGCGGCAGGTCGTTCAGGCCTATGCTTCAGCACGACCGCTGGCCTACGACGATTTGCGTGGGCGACTGGCGGCGATCGATCTCACAACGCCAGCGGGCCTGCGCGACTACGCGCTGCTGCTGCTGGGACTGCACACCGGGCGACGCCTTTCTGAACTGGCGGGGCTTCGTCGCGAGCATATCGTCATTCGCGCCAGCCGCGTCGAGTTAACATGGGTGCGCTGCAAGGGTGGCAAGATCATGCGCGATGACCTGCCGCGCAAGGGGATCCAGGGGCTCGCGGCCGAGGCGCTGGTGGCGTGGGTGATGAGACTTTACGGCGAAGATGGCGAGACCGAGCCGCTACTCCCAGACGCCACAGTCGACGAGATGCGCAGTCGCGGTGGCGGACGACCGCCCAATCGGCGGCACGACGCTGATGCGGTCGCGACTGCTGATATGGCGATAGAGCGTGTGCAGCCAGCAGGCGAGATAGGCCTACTCCACACGGGCCGCCGGCAACCCGAGCGCCCCATCTGGATCAGTCTGGCAGCGCGCAACGGCACATTTGGCCATCCGCTTTCCATCCGCGCGATCGCGCTCATTAATGAACAGCGACTTGGCACCAGCAAGGTACATGCGCTGCGCCATACGTTCGCCCGCGGATTAGAGGACGCGGGGGCCAAGGTCAGCGAAATTCAGGCGCGGCTGGGCCATGCCGACTTGGGAACCACTGGCCGCTACCTGGCGCAGCTCCACGCGGGCGAGAATCCTCATCTGGCCCGGTTGAGCCATCTCTATGGCCTGGAGGACCGGCTGAAGAGCGCGCCGCGAACGCCACCCAGCGACGAAACCTCCTCGTAGGAGTATCGGCACAGCCCAATGTGAACGAGATTTCTCAACCCGTTACTCGCCGTCAGTCTTCGCAACGGCCAGATCCGGCTTCGACTTCGGCTCAACCGGATACGCGCTCCGCCAGGCATTGTAGCCGCCAAGCAATGCGCGGGCGTCGAAGCCCTTTTCCCGAAGCGTGCGCGCCACACGGGCGCTGGTTGCCTCGTCGGGTCAGGTGCAGTAGGCAATAAGCGTGCGTTGCTTGGCCGCGGGGTCCTTATGTTCTTCCGCCCACTCGCGAATCTGGTCTGGCAGCACGCGAATACTGCCGGGGATCTGGCCATCGCCCTCGGCATAATGTGCCCGCGAGCGAACGTCGAGAACGATCGGCGGCGCTGAACTCTCGATCATGGCATGCAATTGTTGCGGTGTCACTCGTGGGATGTCGGAGGCTTCCCCCTCGAAGAGGCCAGCTGCGCCGCTCTCGCGCTCCTCAGCCATGGTGACCTGCGCCTTCGCGATCTGCTGCGCATACCAGCCTGAGGCAGGAGTCGCGGACACACCATGAACGAGCACTGAGACGAGCACCACGACGCCGACAATGGCAAGCAGGTTCGTGGCCTGTGGCGCGCCAGCCTCCACTGCGAGCAAGGCCAGCAGGAGCGCCGAGAGGCCACGCGGACCGAACCACGCGATGAATCCTCGCGCAAGCGGACTCATCTTCGCCCGGAGCAGAGCCAGAGCCATCGCTCCAGGGCGCACCACCACAATGGCGATCACCGCGAACGCCAGTGCCAGTGCGAAACTAATCGTTCCGAAGAGCGGCCCGAGCAGCGCGCCAAAGAGGATGAATGCCAGCAGCATCGCCATTTCAGCGGTCACTTCGCCATAATCCATGAAGCAGTCGCAGAGCGTGACGTCGAATAGCGCAACCGCGAGTCCCGCAAAGAAGGCCGCCAGAAATCCGTCGCCGCCTAGCGCCTGCCCGGCGGAATACGATGCCAAGACAAGTCCGATGCCGTAGAGCGCCTGATATTCGCGGCGAATAGAATAGCGTTCGTCCGCTTTGCCCATCAGCCACGCACCAATGCCACCAACGGCGAGCCCCACCAGCGGACTGAGGATGAGTACTCGCATCAGAAAGCCGATCCAGTAGCTTGCGCCACCTCCAGTGGCCAGCATCACCTCGATGGCGATCAGAACGATTGGAAGGACGATGATGTCATTGGTTCCTGCCTCAATCGTCAGCGCGCGGCGCACTGATCGCGGGATACGCACGTCACGGACGATATCTCGCAGCACAATCGGGTCGGTGGAGGCCAGCACCGCGCCGAGCAGCAGTGACTGGATGAACGAGGTATGCAGCAGTAGCGCGGCTGCCAGGCCAATGCCCGCGATGGTGAGAATCGTGCCTGGTCCCAGGTCGAGCAGCGGGACACGCCATTCGCGTTTCAACTCGTCGATGTCGAATCGCGCCGCGTCGAGGAAGAGCACGAGCGCCAGATTGAGCGTCGCCACGGCGACCAGCGCGGGATCGCGTGCGCCCACATGGATGATGCCCAATGCGCCCGGACCGAGGATCAGTCCGAGCGCGAGAAAGATAATCGGCAATGAGATTGCCGACCGGTCGACAAAGCCAGAGGCGAGTGCCGCTACGGTCAACACAATCGCAAGAATGCCGAACCATAGCTCCACATGATCCATCGCCCGAATTCTCCTCTCGCGGACACGAAGAACCCCGTAGCAGTGCGCCAGGTATCGCATTTTTCAGGCGTTGGGCGGCTCGTCTGGCAACCGGGTCCGCTCGGCAAACGCCGCGAAATAGGCAATGGTCTGCGGATTGCTCATCGAGTCGGGATTGGCCACCTTTTCCGCCGGTGCTCCCAGCAGAATCTTTTTGATGGGCAACTCGCACTTCTTCCCGCTCAGCGTCCGCGGCACCTCGGCAATCTCAATGATCTCATTGGGCACATAACGGGCCGATAGCGCCGACTTGATCCGATCGTTGATGCGCGCCCGGAGCGTGTCGTCGAGTGTCACGCCAGGCGCTAGCACCACAAAGAGCGGCATGTACGATGGGCGGCCGAGATATTCCAGATCAACGACCAAACTGTCGAGGATCTCTGGCATATCCTCGACGACGCGATAGATTTCGCTTGTGCCCATGCGGATGCCCATCCGATTGATCGTCGCATCCGATCGTCCATAGATCACCACTCCACCCGATGGCGTAATCTTCACCCAGTCGCCATGCCGCCAGATGCCTGGATACATCTCGAAATAGCTTTCGCGATAGCGCCTGTTGTCTGGGTCATTCCAGAAATAGATCGGCATGGATGGCATTGGCTCGGTGATCACGAGCTCGCCTACCTCGTTCTCGATGGGCGTGCCGTTCTCGTCGAACGCATAGACAGCGCAGCCGAGGCACCGGCACTGGATCTCGCCAGCGCGAACGGGCAGTAACGGGCAGCCAGCGACGAACGCCGAACAGACATCAGTGCCCCCACTGAGGGATGTCAGCCAGATATCGGGCTTGACATGCTCGTAGACCCACTGGAAGCCCTCAATTGACAACGGCGACCCCGTCGAACCCATGCCTTTCAGCTTTTCGAGGTGATAGCCGGTTCGGGGCTCGATGGGGCTTTTCATCAATGAGGTAATGAATGCGGCGCTGGTCCCAAAGAATGTCATTCCTGTCTCTTCCGCAAAGGACCAGAGCGTGCCAAGATCGGGAAAGCCCGGGCTGCCGTCATAGAGCAATACCGTGCAACCGACCAGCAGTCCACCCATCAAGAGGTTCCACATCATCCAGCCGGTCGTGGTGTACCAGGTGAACACGTCGCCGGGCCGCAGGTCCTGGTGAAAGGCGAGCGCCTTGAGGTGTGAGGTGGAGGACATCAGTGACACCGAGGAGGCGATTGATCCAGACATCGACACAGAGCGTATGCGCGGTGAGCTTGGCGTGGTGGGCGCGTGGAGGACACGTCGCGACGGCAGCCGGGGCAGCCGAGTCCCCTACAGTGAGTATACCGTGAGATCGCTCATTTGCAGCTCGATGCCCGTGCAGTAGAAGTGAATCGCCCCCGCTGCAAGCTGCGGAGCCTTGGTGCTGCGCGCCCAGCTGGCTACGCGCCCGTCGATCAGCAACGTCGCCAGTGGCCCACGTATCTCCACGCGGTACGTCCGCCAGATGGTTCCCGGTTCATAATCATGTATCTGGAGCGTATGCGCGCCGAAGTCTTCCTGATCGGTCATCGGGTCGATGTAAATCATCTCATGCGGGTGATCTGGAAACAGCCGCGTCCCAGGGACCGTCACGTGCTCGACCAATGCGACGAACCCGTCTACGCCCGCGGCGGGATCGGCCCTCAGCGCATACTGCGTGCCCGCGCCTGGCGCCAGATTGACGATTCGGAGGCGGAACTCTACGGCGTAGTTGGGTGTCGCTGGCCGAAACGGAAGGGTAATCTGACGGTCGTTTCCAGTGTCGCTTTGCAGTACTGCACCGGAGACCGTCCATCCTGGTGTGGGCGCCCAGTCGGCCAGTCCACGCGACCAATCGGCCTGGTACACGAGCCGTGGCACTGCGATCGCGGTGGCTGTCGCCTCTGCGGTTGCGGTCGGCGCTCTTCGCGCTGGCGTTGACGGCGCACATGCCTCGAGGGCAGCGACGCCCAGGAGCAGCGAGACGAGTGTGCTCAGTACACTGGCGGCGGTTCTGGTCTTCATTGTCGTGTGGCCAGATGCTACAAGCCTTCCTGATAGGATCGTCACGATGGCCCTCCCGTTGCCACGCGCCGCTAAGCGCTGGGGCGTCGCACTTCCGAACGTACGACGTCCTGGCGAGGGCTATCATTACAGGGCAGGCAGGGCAGGCAGCGCAATCAACCGTCGCGCTATCTCACATGCGCTTGATTAGCTCTTGTTTGCCAGCATGCGCTCCAGTGCGATCTTGGCCCAGTGCGCCGTCTCGTCGGCCACCCGTACTTGATTGACGACGCGTCCCGCCACCAGTTCTTCGAGCACCCAGGCGATGTAGGCGGGATGGATGCGATACATGGTCGAGCAGGGGCAGACGACTGGATCGAGGCAGAAGATCGTCTTGTCGGGATGCTCCTTCGCCAATCGGTTCACCAGATTGATCTCCGTGCCGATGGCCCAGATCGTCCCGGCTGGCGACTCCTCCACCGCCTTAACGATGTATTCAGTCGAGCCGTTGAGATCGGCGGCGGCCACCACCTCGTGGCGACACTCTGGATGCACCAGCACCCGCACGCCAGGAAAGTCTCTGCGCGCCTGCTCAATCTGCGCAGCCGTGAAGCGCGCGTGCGTCGAGCACCAGCCCTTCCACAGCACGATCTTCGCCCCAAGCAACATCTCATCGTCTTCGATGCCGCCGAAGTCGAGCCGCTGATTCCAGACGACGATCTGGTCGTCGGGGATGCCCATCTTGAGCGCGGTGTTTCGGCCCAGATGCTCGTCCGGGAAGAAGAGCACCCTTCGCCCGCGCGCGAATGCCCATGCCAGCACCTTTTCCGCGTTGGAGCTGGTGCAGACGATGCCGCCGTGCCTGCCGCAGAACGCCTTGAGATTGGCGGCGGAGTTCATATAGGTGACGGGAATAACTGGTTGTAGCTCGCCGTCGACACCTATTACCTCGTCGCGGTAGAGTGCGTCCAGCGCATCCCAGCACTCCTCCACCTCGGCGATATTCGCCATGTCGGCCATCGAGCAGCCTGCCGCCGGATTCGGCAGAATCACCGTCTGATGGGGTCCGCTGAGAATGTCGGCACTCTCCGCCATAAAGTGGACTCCGCAGAAGAGGATGTAATCGGCCTCCGGGCGAGCCGCTGCGAATTGTGCCAGCTTGAAGGAGTCGCCGCGTGCGTCGGCGTACTTGATGACCTCATCCCGCTGATAGTGATGGCCAAGGATCACTAGCCGCGTGCCAAGTGTCGCGCGGGCAGCCGCGATGCGCCGGTCAAGCTCGTCGGCGTCCATCAGGGCGTATTCACGCGGGATGGTGTCGGCGCGTTCCGCACCCGCGTGGCGAGGACGATGCTGCGCCATGTTGCCCGCCTCGCGCTCGCGCCACTCGACGAGCGACGGAAGAATGCGTTCGTCACGGCTCTCGACACAGACCTCGCCCTGCGGAAATGTTGCTGTCGTGGTGGTCATGGATAGTATGCTCCTGTTCCTGTTCGAGGAAGCCGTAGATTAACTGTCGAAGTCGAGTGCTACGTCGAAGTTGGGCGCGGAGTGGGTCAGCGCGCCGAGTGAGATCAGGTCAACGCCGGTCGCGGCCACCGCCGCCAGTTTTTCAGGATCGGCGCCGATATGGCCCGACGCCTCGGTGATGATGGCGGGCGCGTGCTCGTGAATGAACGTCACGGCGCTCCGCAGTTGGTCAGGCGTCATATTATCCAGCAGGATTACGTCGGCACCAGCGGCGATGGCCTCGCGCACCTGCGCCTCGCTCTCGCACTCGACCTCGATCTTCAGCAGATGCGATGCATACGTGCGCGCCCGCTTCATGGCGAGTGTCAGGCTGCCAGCGGCGGCGATATGGTTGTCTTTGATGAGGATGCCGTCGTCGAGCCCGGCGCGGTGATTGCGAGCGCCTCCCATGCGCACCGCATATTTCTCCAGCAGCCGCAGCCCCGGCGTCGTCTTGCGGGTATCTACTACCTGCGCGTGAGTCCCCGCCACCGCCGCAACACAGCGTGCCGCCTGGCTGGCGATGCCGGAGAGCCGCCCCAAAAAGTTGAGCGCGGTTCGCTCCGCCGTCAGCAGCGCGGCGGCATCCCCGATGACTCGCGCCAGTGCCGTGCCAGCCGTGACGGATGCGCCGTCGGCCACAAGCGTCTCGAACTGGACATTCGGATCGATCTGGGCGAATGCCAGCGCGGCAATCGGTAGTCCGGCGATGACGCCAGCCTCGCGCGCGACAATGCGAGCGCTGCTGCGCGTCCCTGGTGTGATGGTGGCCTGAGTCGTGACGTCGCCCCGGCCGATGTCTTCGGCCAGCGCCCGCCGTACCAGTTCACGGTCGAAGATGGGGTCGAAGGCCGGAATATCAGGCATGGATGAGCACCTCGCTCGCCTGCTGTGGAGCGACGACTGCCGTAGCGCGCAACAGCGAGTGAACGCCGTCGAGCGCCGCGTCGCGATCAGGGAAGTCCTCGCGGAAGTGGCCGCCACGGCTCTCCGTGCGACTCAGCGCGGCCAGCGTCACGCCCTGCGCCACCAGCAGCATATTGGCCGTCTCCGGATCATATGGCCCGCCTGCCGCCAGCGCGCGCAGGCGCTCCAGCGCGGTCGCCAGTCCCTTGGCCTCGCGCCGCAACGAGACATGCTGCCACATCTCGCGCGCAATTCGTTGCGTATCGCATCGGCCACCGGTGCTGTCAATGATCGTTGCGGTATCACGATAGCGTTCACGTCTCGTTGGACCCCCGGCAGTGGCGAACGCGTCGGCCAGTCGCCTGGATACGTCGCGCCTTCCAGTACCAGCGCCACGCGGCGACCAAAGACGAGCCCTTCCAGCAGCGAATTGCTGGCAAGCCGGTTCGCGCCATGCACGCCGGTGCACGAAACCTCTCCAACCGCGAACAGATGCGGAACCGTCGTCCGTCCCCACGTATCAACCGTGACGCCGCCCATGAAGTAGTGCGCCGCCGGGGCGACGGGAATCAGGTCGTGCGCCAGATCGAGGCCATCGCGGCGGCAGGCGGCGGCAATTGTCGGAAAGCGCTCGTAGACCTCATGCTCGGGCAGGTGGCGCAGATCGAGGAAGGCGGAGGGCGCGTGCTCGGCCAGCATCTCGCTGTGGATGGCGCGGGCGACGACGTCACGCGGGGCCAGCTCGGCATTAGGTGAGTAGCGCGTCATGAAACGTTCGCCTGCCGCGTTGCGCAGCCAGGCGCCCTCACCGCGCACCGCCTCTGAGATCAGGAATGTTTCGCCAGTGGGAGAAACCAGCGTCGTTGGGTGGAACTGAACGAACTCGACATCTCCGACCACCGCGCCCGCTCGCCACGCCAACGCGAGCCCGTCGGCCGTTGCTCCCACCGGATTGGAGGTGCGCAGCCAGAGTTGTCCCGCGCCGCCATTGGCAAGCACCACGCCGCGCTCCGCGAAAATGCGGTGTGTCGCGCCGTCGCGCAGCACCTCGACGCCAATGCATGTGCCTTCGCGCATCAATAGATCGAGCGCCAGCGTCTGCTCAAGGACCAGCGCGCCCGGACGAGCACGAATCGCGGCGACGAGCGCGCGCTCTATTTCGGCCCCAGTAGCGTCGCGTGCATGGAGCACCCTGCGGCGACTGTGGGCGGCCTCGCGGGTCAGATCGTAGCGATGGGCGAGGTCTCCGGGGGGCACAGCGGCTGCGTCCGCCTGCTCATCAAAGTGCGTGCCGGTGGCGATCAGCCAGGCAACGGCGTCGCGCGCCTCGCGCACCAGCACCGATGCCGCCGTCTCCTCCACCAATCCCGCGCCCGCGGCAAGGGTGTCGCGCAGGTGCAGTTCGGGGTCATCGTCGGGTCCGACAGCGGCGGCGAGTCCGCCCTGAGCGTAGCGGGTGTTGCTCTCGCCAAGCGCGGCCTTGGTCAGCAGCGCCACACGCAGGGTCGATGGCAGATTGAGTGCGACGGTCAGCCCGGCGATCCCGCCGCCGATGACGACGACATCGCATTGGATAGACTTTTGGATAGACTTTTGGATAGCATTATTGCTTGGCATGGGTGCGGTCATCCACGACTCCTCAACAGGCAAGTGGTCCAGGCGCATTGCTGGTTGCCACTACCCTCACGGACTGCACCAACAGCGTGCCATCCGCCACCATTAAGGTTCTGTTAGTGTTTAGTGTACTATATACACTAACTCGTGTTGGGAATTATACCACGCTTGTGGAAGAGCGGCAAATCGGACGAAAGTTCGAGAGGCGAGTACGGGAAATGTCTGAATGCGCGCGTCGAAGCGTAGGAAAAGGGCCCGACCGAACATCGAGGTGCTCTGGAAAGTGGTACTCCGGGGTGGGGTCGGAGTGCCACCGGCAGACACGCATCTGCCTCAAAGCGGTGACGTTCGGCGGGCTACGGTGGGGTTCATCGCAACCGACAAACCTGACAACCCGGTTCACGACAATCACTGGTAGCCTGGGCCATCGGGCGAATCGCAGTCACATCGCGATCCCGGTGGCCACGCGTCTGACATTAATTGCTATTTGATCTGCACATCGGAGACCTTCCAGGTGTCTCCTTCGCGGAAGAAACTGAATGTCGTTTTGACAGAGAACGTCTGGCCCTGGTGGAGAAAATTGACGTAACCGTCAAGGGTTGCGGATGGGTCCGTTACCTTGTAAGACTTCAGGATGAAGTCGCACCCTGCGTACCGATCTCCCGGATTCAAGGTGAAGAACCTCGCGAAGTTCGCGTACTGCCAACCGTTCTGAGCCTCAGAGGCAAGCAAGGAGTACGCCGCTTTGAAGTCCGTCTGGGTCAGCAGGCTGCAAAAAGTCTTCGCAAGATAAAACGGCGCGAGGTCAGTACCGAGAAGTCTCTCGTCAACGGTGACTACTTTCCATGTGCCGCCTTCGACATCCAAAGTAATCTGCCCGTCCGCCGTGGGAAGGCCCTTGCGCGTGACGTTCAATGTTATTGCGGCGGCTTCGTCGGAGTTGCCACGCAAGAGCGATGCCAACTTGCAGGAGGTAATTGGGCCGTCGATTTTGTCGTGGACGCTCAATCTGTCGGAAAATTGGGCTTGCGAGACCTGAGTGTGGAAGGAGCTTCCGAGCGCTCCATACGCCGTGTTGGCATCCGCCTTGGCCAGTGCGTCACAGAAGTTGTTGGCGGCCTGAAGCGCATCCAGGTTCACTCCCAGCAAGGCTGTGTCCAGGCTGTCGACTTTCCACGAGCCGTTTTCGTTTACGAGGTGAATCGTGCCCTGTAAGTCACCTGCATTCGCGCGGGTTAAGGTCGTCAACATGGTCGCGGTGCTCCCCAACAGCGTGTACGAAAATGCGCTTGCCGAGGTAGCTGGGCGACATTGTGTCACGCTGCCTTCCAACTGATCGAGCTGGCTAGCCGCGTCGGTGAAGTTGCTTTCGGTGATGTGGCTCTGCATTCCACTAGAGAAGTTGGCATACAAATCGGCATACTTTTGGTGCTGCACGAGTGTGCAGACCTGCGCGGCGGCATCCTGGGGAGCGTGATACTGCGTGTACGCGAAGGCGCCCGCGCCGCCACCGAGCAGTAGCAGCACCAGCACAATGGTCAGCGCGATCCACAGGCCACGGCGCCGCTTCTTCGCCTTCGGTGGTGGCGTAGTCATGGTAGTTGGTATTGCTGCTGGCGGGTAGCCAGCAAAAGGCATGCTCACCGGCCCGGGCTGTCCGTAGCCAGATTGTCCGTAGCCAGGCTGCCCATACATCGGCGGCGCCCCTGCGATTCCGGGTTGTGTGGCATCGCCCGCATAAGGACCAACATAGGGATTGGCGGGCATCGGCGTGTTATATGGCGACAGCGCGCCAGACAGCGGCGGATTGGAAGGCGAATACTGCGGAACCGGCGCGCCCATGCCGTACTGCGAAGGCGCTGGCTGATTCGACTGTTTTGGCGGCGTTACGAGGTCTGAGGTCGATGAAGCCGGGGTGGTGTCTTGCGTACCATACTCAGGCGACTGCGTATCCATGTCACTCCTCCCGCTCGTGGGCTTTCGACATCCACGAGCCACGACACTGACAATGAGACCAACCAATGAACCTGCTCGCGCTGTCGATTCCCGGTGCTGGTTCTTTTTCGTCCCAATAGCAGTGTGCCGTGTCTTGGGGTGATCTACCAGACATAATCCGTATGATGACCCGCAGAGATATGCGCATGATGGCGGGAGCGCGTGCGGTGGATTGGTGTATGCGACGGCGAGGTTGCGGACTGTGGTGCGCAATTTGTGGCGCGATGCCCTCAGCGGGTGACACGATAGCCCATGCGTGTCGTCGCCGTGCTTGACACGGCTGCTGAACCGTGATATATCACAAAGGAGTACATCTCACACGTGTGTTGCGTGTACTGTGTGTCGGCATGCTGGCACACATCTCCATGTACGTTTGCTCCTGGCTATTGGGGGGCAACCCCCTCCCCACGTATGTGATGGTTCCCGTTTCGTTTCTGCCGTAGGGTCGCGGCAGAAGCATCGCGAACGGTATCCAGCCCGCCTGTAGCAAGGTTGTCATTTCGCTGTGCGGCATCGGCCAGCCAGCGTCCTCCCAAAAAACACTTCCACGAAAGGAGACAGAGCCGGAATCCACCGCACTCCACTGTCGCGGTGCATCACGCATGGTTGCATAGATTCACCCACTCCACCGGCTCTCACCGAAAACACCATGAACATTACCGAACTTGAAACAAGAACATTGAGCGAATTGCGGGATATCGCCCGCGATCATGACCTCGCCGGCTATAGCGGGATGCGCAAGCAGGATTTGATCTTCCGTCTGCTACAGGCCGAAACCGAGCGCCAGGGCAACATCTTTAGCGCGGGTGTGCTCGAGATCGTCGAGGAAGGCTTCGGCTTCCTGCGGCGCGGACGATTCATGCCTGGCGGGATGGACGTCTACGTCTCTCAAACGCAGATCCGCCGCTTTGGCTTGCGTACCGGCGATATGGTCTCGGGCCAGGTGCGTCCGCCAAAAGACAACGAAAAGTTCTTTGGCCTGCTCCGTGTCGAGGCAGTCAACGGCATGGATCCCGAGGCGGCCAAGCATCGTCCAAACTTCGATGCGCTGACTCCAATCTTCCCACGCAAGATGTTCGATCTGGAGACCGACTCCGCCAACATCACCGGACGTCTCATCAACCTGCTCTCGCCGATTGGGCGCGGCCAGCGCGGCCTGATCGTCGCGCCACCTAAGGCTGGCAAAACACTCATCCTGAAGACCATCGCGAACTCGCTGCTTGCGAACTATAACGACGTGCACCTGATGATTGCCCTGATCGGTGAGCGGCCTGAGGAGGTCACGGATATGCGCCGGGGCGTCAAGGCCGAGGTCTATAGCTCGACCTTCGACGAGGAGCCAGAGGCCCATGTGCATGTCGCCGAGATCGTCAACGAGCGCGCCAAACGGCTGGTCGAGGGTGGCAAGGATGTCGTGGTGCTGCTCGATAGCATCACCCGGCTCACCCGCGCCTACAACCTGGCGGTTGCCTCCAGCGGACGCACGCTCTCCGGCGGACTCGATCCCGCCGCCATCACGCCGCCACGGCGCTTCATTGGCGCTGCGCGCAACGTCGAGGAGGGCGGGTCGCTCACCATCATCGCGACGGTGCTGATCGATACCAATAGCCGCATGGATGACGTTATCTATGAGGAATTCAAGGGTACTGGCAATATGGAGGTCACGCTCGACCGCAAACTGTCTGAGCGGCGTATCTTCCCGGCAATCGACATCAGCCGCACCAGCACCCGCCGCGAGGAGCTGCTGCTGGATGAGAATGCGCTACGGGCGGTTGTGGTGATGCGCCGCATGTTCGCCACCCTGGCCGAGCAGCGAGGTATCGACGCGATGGAGGCGATGCTGGCGCAGATGGCGAAGACGCAGAATAACGAAGAGTTCCTGGCGAACATCGCCAAGAGCATCCAGTCATAGACGGCGGCGCTGGGGGCTGGTCCCGCTCTCCATGTCCCACCCAAACCCGGAGAGGGGGCCAGGTAGAGGTCGCGCTTAGACAGCCACTGCCGCGTGCATAGCGGTCAGCACCGCGTCGACCTGCTGCAGCAGCTTCGTCGAGTTGGCGAAGCCGTAATTGATCGCGTACGTCTTGCCGTTGGCGTCCAGAATCGCTGTGCTGGGCAGCGTCAGAATCTGGTAGCGCTCGGTCAGCTCTGGCGAGGTAGGCGCGTCAACCTCGATCGTGGCGACTGACGACCCGCGAGCCGCCAGCACTCTCTGAATGGCGGGCGCCTGGAGCCGATGGCACTGCGCGCAGTCGTCGCTGCTAAACACCAGAATGCGTACCGGGGTGGCATCGTGATGATGGCCGTGCGACGCTGCGTCGAGCATGGGTGAAGCCGCCAGCACACGCGCCCGCCGCCGCGCGATCGACCAGCGCGCCACGAGCACGAGGCCCGCGATGACAACTGATAGCGCCAGGATCACTCCCATGCGTGCAAGTGCCGGATTCATGGACAAAACCTCTCAGAATTGCAAAATAAGGGCAGGATTAGACGCCGCGCCAGTGGAAACTCCCACTGTAACGGACGCGTGGCAGCACGCCGAGACGCCCGAGATGGTAGTAGACGAAACAACCAGCGCAGAAACCGACGGTGAAATTGAGCGTCGAGAGCGCGAAAACGATTAGATCAAGCGCCCAACCCACCGGAGCCGCCTGGGTACCGAGCAGCACGATGCTCGATGCGACGAGGAAGACCGTGCCAACTGCCTGTGCGAATCGGTGCGGCGCTGGATCATCTTCTACGATGCGCGGTGAGAGCACGTGCAGCGGAACGAATATGCCACGATAGAGCAGCCGGAATGGGCCGGCGGCAGGGAACGCGGCACTCAATGCCAGCGCGGCGGCCGCCACGACGACCAGCCATGATTGCTGGGTGATGAATGCCAGCGCCGTCAGCAGAACGGTGCACGCCTGCGAAAACTTGAGCAGACGCACATCAAGATGCGGAATACCCGCGCTTGCCACGTTGTCCATACGAACTCCTCCACCCCTGAAAAATGCCCAGAAGATAGCCATTGAACAACTGCCAAAATCACCTCATCACCTGAAGTATTGGCTAAAGCATAACATTATTCGACAAAGTTCATCAACATTGTATTCTTCATCTTAATTTCACGAATGTAGAGCCTCTTGCGCCATTGATCAGTTGGACAACTCTTGATTGGGCGGCTATAATACAGAGTGATATGTGTTCCGGGAGGCATTGACGCCTGCCATCATCATCGCAAATTGTCGCGGAATCATATCCAGGTGGACAACGTTGCCCGTCAGACCCCAAGAGGGGGTTCGGCGGGTTTTTTGTGTTCACACGCCAGGACATACACGAGGAGTACTCATTTTTCATGCACATACACGAACTTCAGCGCCGTTATCTCGCCGGGGAGCGCAATTTCGAAAACGCTGACCTGCGCGGCGCACAACTCGCAGATCTTACGTTGACAGGGGTTCGCCTGCGCAACGCTGATCTGCGCGGCGCGACTCTCAACGGCGCGTCGCTTTGGGGCGCCGACCTTTCCGGCGCATCCCTGGAGGGCGCCTCGCTGCGAGGAACCGACCTGCGGCGGGCGTATCTTGTCGGGGCCGATTTCCAGGGGGCCGACCTCACCTATTCGCTGCTGGTGAGCGCGGACCTGACCGGAGCCACCCTGCGCGGAGCCAATCTCAGCCACGCCGATCTGTACTGCGCGGTAATGGCTCCCGAACAGCACAATGCAGCATTAGCGGCTGGCGCGCTCGTTTATGACCCAGCTCTGAGTGAGCTGCGCCAGTCACTGGCTCTCCGGTAATACCGATAGTTGCCGGGGGCGGGATACATATCAACGCCATATCAACGCGAAAGCAATGCCGGGGCGCAGTCAACGACGCTACGCCCCGGCATTGCTTTCCACCTGAGACTGTGCATCTCTCGCGCATCTACCAGGAAATTCACAATCATCTCTCACTGGCATGCTTCTTCGATTCAATCCCATCACACCCGTGCTTCATGAACAAACTCCCATCTTATCTCCATTGTCATCTCACGCAGGCTCACTAGACTTCATCGCGTCACCCGCCAGCTGGTGGCGATTCGCCGATGCTCCGCATCAGGAGGAGGTCTTGCCTATGAACCCGTATGACAATCCTGCGGCCCTGCCACCGCCGCCTATGGACACCCCGCTGCCACGTAGGCGCAGGTGGCTGCTGCCTGCCATATTGGCGCTCGCGTTTACCCTTGTGCTCGGTGTAGGGGTATTCATGGGTGCGACGTTGCTTTCCACGGCGCGGGCCGCCGCGAACGTGCCTGGCAACGCGAATGTATTCCAGATGCCAATGGCCAGCACGCCTGGCACTGGCGTTCGTGGCCCAGGCGGGCACGGGCAGGGCCGCTGTGACGCGCTGACCGTTTCGAGTGTGAGTGGGCAGACGATCAACGCGAAGGCGGCGGACGGCTCGACGGTTACGATCCACACCAGCTCGAACACCAAATATACCAAGAGCGGGCAGTCGGCCTCGGCGAGCGCTGTCACGGTGGGCAGTCAGATTCACGTGGAGGGCGCGCACACTAGCGATGGCAGCATCAATGCGACCCAAATCGATGTGCGGTAGTTTCCTGTAGACGTGCCTTCTCGGTTTTGCAATACCGCAGAACTCGGCGACAGATCGGATACCACTCCGGTGTGTCGCCGATGTTCTTTTCCCGCATAAGCCGATACCGCTCCGAGCACCCGTAGCATCCGCACCTGGACAGGTCACCTGGGCAGGCGTATAATCATCAGTGCCTGGTTTCTCTGTTTCCTCGATACGTATACCTCAGAAATGCCCAGTGAGTTGTAGTGCGGCCGATGTGGTGACTTGGGCGCCTTGCCATCTATTTTGCCCGGTTGCGGTACCGCGCCCGATGTGCATTGGTCGAGTCCGCGTGAGTGAAACGAGGATGCTCATGAAACGCCGTCTCCGCCTGCTACTCCCGCTGCTGCTCGTTGCCCTTGTAGGGAGTCTCGCCTTCAATGTCCATCTGGCGCGTGCCTCAGGCGCACAGACGCTCACCGGCACACTCGATGGCGCCGCCTATCTCATCCAGGTTCCAGACCCATGGAATGGGACGCTCGTGCTCTATAGCCATGGGTACGTCACTCCCGGCCAGTCGAATCCGGCCCGTGACGTGGGCGATGCGGTCACTGGAGCCTGGCTGTTGAGCCATGGGTATGCGCTCGCTGGCTCGGCCTATAGCACGACGGGTTGGGCGCTCCAGCAGGCTTTCCAGGACCAGATAGATCTGGTCAACTTCTTTGACACGGCTGTGGGGCAGCCCACTCGCACGATTGCCTGGGGGCATTCGCTCGGAGGCATCATCACCGCCGGGTTGGTGCAGCTGAATCCACAGCGGTTCGACGCCGCGCTTCCGATGTGTGGCGTGGTAGCGGGCGGCATTGGCACGTGGAATGTTTCGCTCGACAGTGCGTTCGCGTTCAACCAGCTTCTGGCGGGTGGCGCGCTTCGGGTGGTGCATATCACCAATCCGAGCGGAAATCTCAATGCGGCGGAGGGCGCGCTGTTCGTGGCACAGCAGACGCCGCAGGGGCGGGCACGCCTCGCGCTGGCCGCCTCGCTGGCCGATTTGCCAGGGTGGTTTAGCCCAACCTCGCCAGAACCAGCCGCGGATGACTACACCGCTCAAGAGGCCAATCAATTCCTCTGGGAACAGCAGGTAGACTTTCCCTTCGCGTGGGCGCTGCGTGCTGAACTGGAGTTCCGCGCGGGCGGCAATCCATCGTGGAACACCGGAGTGAACTATCGCGTGCAGTTTGCCCATTCGATCGATCAGGACGAAGTAACCGCGCTCTACGCGCAGGCAGGCCTGAATCTCGACGACGACCTGAACGCGCTGCAAAACGCGCCACGTATCTCGGCCGATCCAGGCGCGGCGGCATATCTCAACCAGTTCATCACCTTCAATGGGCAGATCAATATCCCGATCTTGACGATGCACACAACCGGTGACGGACTTGTGCTGAACCAGGACGAGCAGACGTACGCCAGCGTGGTGCGTTCGGCGGGCAATAACGCGCTGCTGCGCGAGACGTTTGTCCACCGCGCCGGGCACTGCGCCTTCACACCAGCCGAGACGATCACGGCGTTCCAGACGCTCATCAACCGCCTGGATACCGGCAGTTGGCAGGCTTCAACCGATCCCGATACGATGAACGCGGAGGCCGCAGCGCTCGGTTCGACGGCCAATCCGCTGCCGCCATCGTTCCTCGATTATCAGCCCGCGCAGTTCCTGCGCCCATTCGTCGCGGGCGACAGCATCGGCTGATCGTTCTTCCGGCGTCTATATGCCTGTAGGCGGCCAGGGCCCGCGCTCTGGCCTCCCGTGGGGCGTATCTCCTCTAAGACCGCCTCATACAGTGCTTCGGGTTAGGGCACATGCATCACCCT
>DAHUXT010000289.1 GCA_027307065.1 Ktedonobacteria bacterium | reverse complement strand
TCCCATGATCGCCGCCATCGCGCTTGGCATCGCCCGTGCTGCTTTCGAGTATGCCCGCGATTACGCGAAGGAGCGGGTGCAGTTCGGCAAGCCCATCGCCAGCAACCAGAGCATCCAGTTTATGCTGGCCGATATGGCGACCAAGGTGCAGGCGGCGCGGCTGATGACGTGGTGGTCGGCCAAGGAGACCGAGACTGGGCGACCATTCCTCTACGAGAGCAGCATGGCCAAGAACTTCGCCTCCGATGTGGCGATGGAAGTGACGACCGACGCCGTACAGATCTACGGCGGCTACGGCTACATCCGCGAATATCCGGTCGAGAAGCTCTTCCGCGATGCCAAGATCACCCAGATCTACGAGGGCACCAACCAGATTCAGAAGATCGTCGTCGCCCAGCAGTTGCTGAAGTAACCACATTGTAGATGCCATGGTGCTTCAGGCCATGGCGAATGGATGTATGGAGCGCCACGGCGGCATGGCGTGGTCGGAGAGTGAGGCGGCAGTGTTTTCGAACTCCTGGTGTACACTGCCGCCCAACAAAGGCGCTCAACGATCAGTCCCCACGCTTGCGGTTGATACTGACGACGATAGCGCGGGATTCTCTAGGCGGAGGCTACCAGATAGCGGAACGTGTTGCGCAGCACATAGCCGCCATCGGCAGTGCGGTAAGGGGCGATCGCCTCGAGAATCGCCGCGCGCACCGCAGACTCACCTGTAGCGTTGATAGAACGCACCGCCTGGCCAGAAGAGGTCAATGCGCGAAGGGCCGTCTCCTCGTCCGGAAATACCCACGGGCAGGCAACGTCGGCTTCTTCCCCGGCGGTCAATCCCACGCTCTCGACTAGAGCGCGTAGCGCTCCCGGCACTGAGAGAGCGAAGGGACTAGGCGCAGCGGGTGCACCGGGCGGTGGCGGCGGAAGCTGCCTGCCGAGAGCGTAAATGTAGCCTGCCGCTTCGCAGTCTTCTTCGCTTCCCCAGATGGCAACCACAACGGGGGCGCCCGGCCGTGTTACACGACGCGCCTCGGCGAGCGCATGCGCCCGATTGGCGGCATACTGGAATGAGTTGAAGCCAGTGACAATATCGAAGATGTGGTCGTCGAACGGTAACTGCTCGATGTCACCCTGGAGGAAGCGTCCCTCCGGTGTGCGGTCCGCGGCGATATCGAGCAGGGGTTGAGCGGCGTCGAGGCCCGTCACACGGGCGCCAAGCCGGGCCGCCTGCTGCAGAAATAGCCCCGCGCCGCAGCCGACGTCGAGCACGCCCACCCCTGGACCCACGCCGGTCCGTTGCAGCACGGCGTTGTAGATCGGGAGAAACGTACTCTCTTGCAACGTTGACCAATCGTGTGCTCGTGCCCCCCACAGCGGACCCTGTACAGCCGCCGACCCAATTGTCATTTTCGCTGTCACGCCACCCGCTTGATTCTGCATCGTATGCCCCCTCGCGCTGCATCGACAGAAAGCCGATTCCGTCGGATGTGCCCAAAGGATAGCTGGAAACGTGGCGGGATATCTTCGCCTGTTCAGGCCATTGTGGCGAGAAACGGTGGGAAAGCGCAAGATGGCCCGACCGGGCCATACGTTGCTCTGCGTATATGTCAGCTATAGCCACCCTTGGCGCGTGGCGAGCGCCACTGCCGCTGCTCGTGTGGGGACGTCGAGTTTCGCCAGGATGTTGGCGACATGACGGTGAATCGTATGCTCGCTCAGCACCAGCGCGGCGGCGACTTCCGCGGTACTCTTGCCGCGGGCGATAGCCAAGAGCACCTCACATTCGCGCCGTGTCAACGGACAGGTGAGCAAGGCTTCCGGTTGTGGCGATATGGCAGAGGTGTCGCTGAAGCGTGCATCGGTCGTGATGTGGCCTATCGCCTGGCGATGTGCGCGATCTTCTTGGTAGGGCATTGCCAGCACATGCCAGGCATCTGCCGCATTTGCCCAGAGTTGGTCTGCTCCAGGATCGTATGCATGCGTGGCAAACAGCGCACGCGCCTCGGCGAGAGCAGCACGGGCAAAGCCAGTTCCAGCACGCTCGGCAATCGTGGCCAGCGCATCGAACGGCTCGCGAGCGGCGCCAGGGCGATCCACCGCGAGCAAGGCTTCGACGGCGACGAGCAACAACCGCTCGCTTCCGAGGATTGGCCCGAGAGGGCGCCAATATACGAGGCCACGCTCGGCTAGCGATGCCGCGTACTCGCGTTCGCCCAGGGCGATTTTTGCCTGGATGAGTGCGGTGAATACCGCGGAGACCTTCTCGAAGATGCCATCGTGCTCGACGAGTGCGACCGCACGCTCTAGCAGATCGCCAGCCTCGGCGGCCTTCCCCTGACGCACCAGCAGTGTCCCGCGAAGCGCCAGTGCGAGCGGCAGCACAGTCGGTATCATCGTTTCACTGATGGCCACCAGTTCGTCGCTTCGAGCCGTTGCCTCATCCATATGGCCGAGCTCCAGATGGGCGCGTGCCAGGTGTACCGTCATTGCCGGAAGCGTGACTTCCCAGCCAGTACGCTCAGCGTGGCGTAGGTGCGCGTCGCTCAGCGCAAAGATCCTCGCGTATTCACCGCGGTCGATGTAACAGTCACTCATGTTGACATAGGCGCGCCCGACATCGAGCCACGAGCGCGAACGCAGCGCCATCTCAAGGCCGCGCTGAAGCAAGGCGATACCCTCATCCACCGAGCCGTCGAGATGTTTCGCAAAGCCCAGGCTGATCGTGACCCCAGCGGCGATTCCCTCGTCGCCACAGGACTGCGCCGCCGTGAGCGCTCGCTCACCCCATGCCGCGACATCTTTCACATGACTGCTCAGCATGTGCAGACGCGCCACCATCGCATAGGCACGAGCGAGTTCGCAGGGAGAGGCATCAGATGCAGTCAGGAGATCGATAGCGACCTGGGCCGTCGTGAACGTCTCCTCGTTCTCACCAACCTCCCAGGCAGCGCTAGCAAGTTCGAGGCACATCGCTGCCTCGCCCCTGGTATCTCCGACGCTCGCGTAGAGAGCGCGCGCCTCTCGCCACTGGGCAATGTAGTCGGCGTGGCGTCGCAGCGGACGTAATGCGGCGGCGATGGTGGCATGCAGGTCAGCTCGCTCGACACTAAGGTCCTGAGGAGTAAGCGAGAGAGCCGCCTCATACTGAGCCAACGCGTCGCGATAGGCGAAGAGACGCATGGCGCGGTCACCAGCCTGGCGCGCGTAGCGACGAGCGCGGACTGGCTCGCGGGCGCGCAGGCTATGATAGGCCAGAGCCTCAACCGCAATCTCAAGACCTGCCTCGGCTAACGTCTCGAAATGCTCCAGTGCAGCGCGATGCATCGTCAGTCGCTCGCGCCCGCTCAGGTTGCCGTAGATCGTCTCGCGCGTCAACGCGTGACGGAAATGATAACGTTCACCGGGTGCGGCGGGATCGTCCATCACAAGCTGATGCTCGATACAGCGCGCGAGAGCGGAAGCGAGCGATTCTTCGGGGAGCCGAGTCAATGCGCGCAGTAGCTCAAAGTCGAAGGTACGTCCAAGCACTGCGGCGATCTGTGCCACAGTACGGGCGGTGGGATCGAGTTCGGAAAGGTGGCCGAGGACACTGGCACGGATTGAAATAGGAATCTCCACCTGCTCCAGCACGCTCCCGGGCAGCGCTGCCTGGAGACATGTATCGAGCTTGTGCTCTTCTATCAGTGACCGGAGGAGTTCCTCGAGAAAGAATGGGTTGCCGCCCGCGCGTTCGTGGAGCATCGAGATAAATTCCGTGGGCATGGAGCGCTCCAACGTGAGTTCGAGCAGGCGCGCGGTCTCGGAGCGGTCTAGCGACTCCAGGGCAATCTCGGCACAGCGCCGTTCACGCTCCAGGTTGGCGATGACCTGTGCCAGCGGATGATAGCGCTCCAGCGCTTCGAGACGATAGGTGCAGACGAGCAGAACAGGTTCATCTTGAATGGCGCGCGCGAACTCAACGAGAAGTTCTCGGCTCGCTGCATCTGCCCAGTGCATATCTTCGAGGATGACGACGCGCCCTACCTGTCTGCCTGCCGTGGCAAGCGTATGGATGATGGCAGCGAAAAGACGCCGCCGCGCTACAGAGGGATCCGCAAACGACTGAGGGCCGTGCACGTCCTGCGATTCAGTGATCAGCGGCGCAAGCGGAAGTGCGTCCATACCAAGCGTGTCTTCGAAGGCAGCCGCGAGGTGACGCCGCAGGGAGGTGAGTGCGGTCACGAACGGCGCGTATGGGACGGCAGTGTCGCCTTCGAAGCACTGCCCAGCGATACTGTCAATCCCTGGCTGTCTGCGCGCGCGGTCGAGAAACTCGCGTGTAAGGCGCGTCTTCCCAATTCCCGCCTCGCCCGAGACGAAGACGACGCGTCCGTTACCCGACAGTACGGTCTCGAGTTCCGCCTGTAGCGTGGCGAGCGCACCCCGTCTTCCTATAAGTGTCGGCGCGAGTGAGTGTGCCATGGAGCGCCCCTGTCAATCAACACAATGATACGCCTATTCGCCATTGCGCCTCGTTGTTTTCTGTAGTATTATCACGCTCTCAC
>DAHUXT010000288.1 GCA_027307065.1 Ktedonobacteria bacterium | reverse complement strand
TTCCTCGATGGCGCGCATCGCCGCCAACGCCACGTGCTCGCGCCACGGACGCGCCACCACCTGCACGCCGATGGGCAGTCCAGCGCTGCCCTGCTCCGCTTGTCGCGCTGCCTGCTCCACCCGGTCACGCGAGCGTCTGCGCGGCGACTCCTCGTCGGCACGCACGCGTGTGACAGGCACCGAGCCTGCGGGATAGCCGAGCAGGTTATAGAGCACCTCGTAGCCGCCAGCCGTCATCAAGTCTTTGCTTGCGCCATGCGGAATGGCGGGAACCGCGCATGCCGGGCAGATGATGATGTCGAACGGGCCGCCGTCGTCGGTCTCCAGCGCGAGGAGGAAGCGGCGCTGGTAGGCCATCTGCGCCTCGACCAGCCGCCAGTAGTCCACGGTGTGCCGCTGGCCAAAGTTGCGCGCCACCTCCAGCGTGCGCCGTTGTCCAGTCGCCCGTAGCAGCCCACGCACGCCCACGAGCATCGGCGTGGGGGCGCTGGCCAGCGTGAGCAGTTGGGCGATACGCGGATCTTTCTGCGTCCCCCGCAGAATTGCACCCAGCGTGGCGCCGCCATCGGAGCTGAGGAGTCCATAGAAGAGGTCGACCGCCTGCAAAACATCTGGAGGGCGCCATTCGAGCACCTGCGCGCCCCGGCCCGCGAGCATTCCCGCCGCGTCGATCACCGCGCGTCGCACCGCGGATGAGACAGCGAGCGTGCCATCGTCGGTGTAGTAGGCCACACGCAGCCGCGAGACGTCCACGGTGTTCAGGTCGCCGAGCGGCATCGGCGGCTCGACCGCGGGCGCCCGCCCGCCATTGAGTATCTCGATCGCAAGGGCCACGTCGTCGGTGGTACGGCCAAGCGCACCCACCTGGCTTACGACTGCCCGCTGGCCAATGGGCATGCTGTAGCGCCCCGGATCCGGCAGGCGCCCATTGGTCGACTTGAGAGCTACAATGCCGGTGAAGCTCGCGGGCAGGCGCAGACTCCCGCCAAGATCGGTGCCAACCCCCAGCGGCGACCCACCCGCCGCGATGATCGCGCTCTCGCCGCCACTGCTGCCACCGCTACTGCGCGCCAGATTCCAGGGATTGTTCGTGCGCCCGTAGACGGGGTTGTCGCTCTCGATATAGAGCATCGCCTGCGCGAGATTCGTCTTGCCCAGCACAATGGCCCCCGCCTGGCGCATGCGTGCCACGTAGGCCACATCTTCGTCAGGGATGTTGCGCGCCAGCGACGGGATACCGAAGGTGGAGGGCAATCCGGCGAGGTCGAGCGCATCTTTTACGGTGATGGGCACGCCATGCAGCGGTGGCAGCGGCTCGCCACGGGCGCGGCGTTCATCGGCAGCGCGCGCCTCGGCACGGGCGGCATCGTACCGTTTGACGACGACGGCGTTCAGCGCGGGATTCACCGCTTCAATGCGGGCAATGTATGCCTCAACCACTTCGACCGCCGAGACATCGCCACGAGCGATGCGCGCCGCAAGGTCGAGCGCCGAAAGTTGCGTGAGTGTCAGTGTATCGCTGCCCATCGGTGTGCCTCTTTCGTTGGTGTTTTCCGCCACCCAGTGTAGCACGCGCATACAAAAGCGTACTCACCCAACGGCAGGACTGCCTCTTTATACGGTAAAATGCTACAGAGAGCGACCACATACAGGAGGTTCACCGCTGATGCCATCCGTTTCGGACGATACCGCCAGCCAGCCAGCCGCCCGCCTCGCGCTTGAGTATCCCGCGATGGTGGGCATTCTCGGTGGTGGCCAGCTTGCGCGCATGACCGCTGAGGCAGCTTCTACCCTGGGTGTCGAGGTGGCGATTCTAGAGCACGACGCCAACAGCCCGGCAGGCCGTATCGCCGCGCGCGAGGTTACCAGCGCGTGGACCGATGAGCGGGCGCTCTCGGCGTTAGCGCGGGATGTGCTGGCGATTACGCTCGAAAACGAGTTTGTCGAGGTTGCCGCGTTGGACTCCCTGGCGGCTCGTGGCGTGCCAGTCTTCCCGACAGCGCGGACGCTGGCGACCGTGCAGGACAAACTGTTGCAGAAGCAGAACATGCGCGCCGCAGGGATTCCGGTGCCGGAGTTCGCGGAGGTCACCCGTCCGGAAGACATTCTCGCGGCGGGCGAGCAATGGGGATGGCCGCTGGTGCTGAAGGCGCGGCGCAACGGCTACGATGGCTATGGCAATGCCACGTTGCGGGGACCCGACGACATCGCCGATGCCTGCCAGACGCTGGGCTGGCCCGACCGCAAACTGCTGGTAGAGGCGTGGGCGCCCTTCACGCGAGAGCTGGCGGTCATGGTCGTGCGTGGGGGTGAGGGCGCGTGCGAGGTCTATCCGGTTGTCGAGACGGTGCAGAAGAACCACATCTGCCACATCGTGCGGGCGCCCGCCGCTGGCGATGCCGCGATGCTGGCGCGGGCAGCGGAGATTGCGCGGCAGGCCGTCGAGACGATCGATGGCATCGGCGTCTTTGGCGTCGAATTGTTCGAGTTGGCCGATGGCTCCATCCTCTACAATGAGATCGCCCCACGCCCGCACAACTCCGGGCATTACACCATCGAAGGCTGTGTCACGTCGCAATTCGAGAACCACCTGCGCGCCGTGCTGGGCCTGCCGCTAGGGAGCGCGGCGATGGTCGCGCCTGCCGCCGTGATGGTCAACCTGCTGGGTACGCGCACCGGACCTGCCCGCGCCGATGGTTTGGCTCACGCCCTGGCGACCACAGGCGTCCACGTGCATATCTACGGCAAACTTGCCTCGCGTATTGGCCGCAAGATGGGCCACGTCACCGCGCTCGGCGCCACGGTCGCGGAGGCCGAATCGCGCGCTCGTGCCGCCGCCGATGCCATTGCGTTGTAGCCTCGCGGGTGCGCATTATTCTTCCCTCATTGTGAGGCGTTTCACGTCGATGGACCGCTTCGTCACGCTTGCCGTAACGCGCCCGTAACTATGGCTTGCTACCCTGATAGATGGATACGAAAGCGCGTCGAAACAAGGGTGACGGCGAGCCGGTATCCAGAGATTCAGGACTTCAGGCCGGTCGCGGAGATGCGTCTCGCGGCGGCAGGACCTCATCGCATGGAGAAGGAGATATACATGGGCACCGTGGAGATGCACCGCGAAGGCGCGGTGGCGCGCATTGTCATCGAGAACCTGCCCCGCAATTATCTGACGACGACGATGTTCGAGCAGCTTGGGCGGCATGTGCGTGACGTCGAGGATGACCCCGATCTGCGCGTCGCCGTCATTCAAGGCAGCGGCGACCGGCTCTATACCGTCGGCGCGGATATCCGCGAGATGGAGCCGTTCACGCACCTGGCGGATCGACGCAATGAGACGGTGCAATGGCTCACCCAGGTGCATGGCGTGCTTGATCTGATCGAGCAATCGTCAAAGGTCTTCATCTGCGCCATGAAGGGCATCTCCTATGGCGGCGGGCTGGAAATCGCTGCCGCGTGCGACATCCGTGTTGCTTCCGACGATGCGCGGTTCGCCATGCCAGAGGTCAAGTTAGGCATCATTCCCGGCTACGGAGGCACGCAGCGGTTGCGACAACTGATCGGCGTCGGGCACACGCTGGCGCTGGTGTTGGGCGCGCAGGAGATCAACACCGCGACTGCCTATCAGTGGGGATTGGTCGATATCGTCACGCCACAGGGTGAAGCTGAACTCACGGCGCGCCAACTGGCCCAGAACATCGCCGGTTACGCGCCTGTAGCGCTCGCGGCGGCCAAGCGCGTTATCCGCGATGGCGATGATCTTCCGCTGCCCGATGCGCTGGCGCGGGAACAGGCGCATTTCGTGGACTGCACCTCGTCAGCTGATTTCGCCGAGGGGCTGCAGGCGTTCCTGGAGAAACGGACGCCAGTATTCCGCGGCGTATAGATATGCTGCCTGGTTCGCTGTGGGCATAGGTTCGCTGGCTATGTCTTGCTAGAGGGCGATGATCTCGGCGGCTGGCTCGCCGTCGGTGATGGTCAGCAGGGCGATAGTGCAGTGTGGCTGCTGGCGGCGGTCCATCGCGCTGCCGGGGTTGAGCAGCAGCAGGCCATTCGCGTCTTGCAGCCAGGGGATATGCGAGTGGCCGAAGATGACGACGCGGGCACCCGGAAACTCGTGGCGAGCGTTACGGGCGTAGTATCTGCGCTCGCCCAGGATGTGCACCATCCCAATCTCGCAGCCGCCAACCACCAATGTTCGCTTGATAGGCAGCTTCATCACCACCTCGTGCTGCTCCACGTTGCCCTGCACCGCTTCGACAGGCGCATACGCGCTCAGTTGATCGAGCACCGCAAGTGTTGAGAGGTCGCCCGCGTGCAGAATCAGCTCGACATCCTCGAAGTGCCGCAGCACGACATCGGGCAGCCGTGCCCCGCGCTTGGGCACGTGCGTATCGGAGAGCACTCCGACGCGGTGGACGCTGTTCAAGACATCCTCCCAGAGTGTGCGACATGCACACTGCACACGATGAGTGCTGTGCTACACTTGCTGGCAATTATAGCGTGCCGGGCATGTCCCTGTGAGCGCCCATGCACTGACGTGAGGAGATACTCTATGCG
>DAHUXT010000287.1 GCA_027307065.1 Ktedonobacteria bacterium | reverse complement strand
CAAGCCCATCGAAAGATGAGGCAACTACCGGCAATCGTTCGGATACTGATGAGACTGACAGCGGTTCTGAAATCGGTGAAACTGATACAACCGATACAACCGATACAACCGATACAACCGGTGAGATGCCTCCAGGAGTTGATGAGGAAACGCCTGAGAGCCACGGTGAACGCCCCGAGCGCGTTGAGGAGACAGCGATCGCCGAGGAGAAGGGCGATGGCGAACCCGAAGAGCCAGCGCTCGTCTTGCCGGATGAACTGCCGATTCTCCCGCTCAAAGACACCGTCGTCTACCCATTTGCCATGATTCCGCTTGGAGTCGGCAAAGACCGTTCCATCCGGCTGATCGACGATGTGATGCGCGGCTCGCGGCTGGTGGGTCTGGTGGCGCAAAAAGACGACGATGTCGAGGACGCTGGGCCAGATGATTGCTATCGCGTCGGCACGGTCGCGCGGATCGCTCGCCTGTTGCGGATGCCCGAAGGAACGCTGCAAATCTTCGTGCAGGGTCTCGAACGCATCGCCATCGACGAGTTCGTCTCGGAGGAGCCATACCTGCGCGCGAAGGTGCATTTGCTGCCGGAGACAGTGGAGGAAAGTGTCGAGATCGAGGCGCTGCAGCGCAACGCCAGCGACATGTTTCAGCGGCTGGTCAATCTGGTGCAATACCTTCCAGATCAGTTGGCGCTCGCGGCCCTCAATGTGGAAGATCCGCGGCAGATCGTCTACCTCATTGCCAGTAGCGCCCAGCTCGATCTGGACCTACGCCAGCAGTTGCTGGAGCTCAACTCAGTGCGTGAAAAGCTCGTCAAGGTGACGCGCTTCCTGACCCATGAACTGGAAGTGCTGGAACTTGGCAAGAAGATCCAGAGCCAGGCGCAGGAAGAAATGGGCAAGGCGCAGCAGGAGTACTTCCTGCGTGAGCAGATGAAGGCGATCCAGAAAGAGTTGGGGGAGGAGAGCGAAGAAGCCGCCACCGTTAACGAACTGCGCGAGAAGATCGAGCAGGCGGAGATGCCGGAGGAGGCCTACAAGGAAGCCCAGCGGGAACTCGCCCGGCTTGAAAAGTTGCCAGCCGCGTCTCCGGAATATTCGGTCATTCGCACCTATCTTGACCTGATGATCTCGTTGCCGTGGAGCAAGAGCACCGGCAAGAGCATCGACGTGCCCCACGCGCGTGACGTGCTGGACGAAGATCACTACGACCTGGAAAAGATCAAAGCACGCATCCTCGAATATCTGGCGGTGCGCCACCTCAAAGAACTGCGCCGGGCAGCGGATGATCCAAACACCGTTGCGCCGGCGAACCTTGCGACGAGCCGCGAGCCGATTCTCTGTTTCGTCGGGCCGCCGGGGGTGGGCAAAACTTCGCTCGGCCATTCGATCGCGCGCGCGTTGGGCCGGGAGTTCGTGCGCATGTCGCTCGGCGGTATCCACGACGAGGCCGAGATTCGCGGCCATCGACGGACGTATATTGGCGCGATGCCGGGGCGCATTTTGCAGTCAATCCGTCGCGCGGGCACCAATGATCCCGTCTTTATGCTCGACGAAGTGGATAAGCTTGCCTCCGACTGGCGTGGTGACCCATCGTCGGCGCTGCTAGAGGTGCTCGATCCCGAGCAGAACTTCTCGTTCCGCGATAACTACCTTGACCTGGCGTTCGATCTCTCGAAGGTGATGTTCATTGCCACAGCGAACTCACTCGACCCGATCCCAGCGGCACTGCGTGACCGCATGGAAATTCTGGATTTGAGCGGTTACACCGAGGAAGAGAAGTTGCATATCGCGCGGCGCTATCTTCTGCCGAAGCAGATCGCAGCCAACGGACTGACGACCGACGAAGTGACAGTTCCCGATGAGACGGTGTCCGCCATCATCCGGGGCTATACACGCGAGGCAGGCGTTCGCAACCTGGAGCGTGAGCTTGGCTCGGTCTGCCGCAAGGTGGCGCGGCAGGTCGCCGAGGGGCAGACGGGCCCCGTAAACGTTGCGCCGGATGGCCTGCGCGAGCTACTAGGACGTCCCCGCTTCTTCGAGGAGACGGCGGAGCGGTTAGATCGTCCCGGTGTGGTGACAGGCCTCGTCTGGACACCCGTTGGTGGCGATATCATCTTCATCGAGGCGGCGATGATGCCAAGCCACGAAAACACCCTGACGCTGACCGGGCAGCTTGGCGACGTGATGAAAGAGTCGGCGATGGCCGCGCTCACCTATGTGCGCTCCAACGCGGAGTCGCTCGGCATCGACTCGACGGCATTTGAGAATCGCGCTTTTCACATCCACGTGCCGGAAGGGGCGATTCCCAAAGACGGCCCATCGGCAGGCGTCACCATGATGACGGCGATCGTCTCGCTGGTCACCGGGCGCCGGGCGCGTTCAGACGTCGCGATGACTGGCGAGATCAGTCTGCGTGGCAAGGTGCTTCCGATTGGCGGCCTCAAGGAGAAGGTGCTGGCGGCGCATCGGGCAGGCATACGGACGGCGATTTTCCCGCGCCGCAACGAGTTTGATCTGGAGGACCTGCCGCAGGAGATGCGCGATGAGATGCACTTCTTTCCAGTGGATGACGCGCGCGAAGTGCTCGACATTGCCCTTGAAGGCGGCAAACCACGCGCCGCGAAACCGAACCTAACTGATCAGCGGAGCCTGCAGGAGCCGCACGAGCAGGACCAGCCGGGACTGGTCACGACGCAAGGGGAACCTCCCCGAAACGCCGGCGTGAATCCAATCGGATGAAGGGAAGAGGATAGCTTTCTATGGCGATGAGTGCAATGCCCGGCGGACTGCCTGGCATCATGGGGATTTTCGCCCATCCTGATGATGAGTCATTTCAGTTTGCGGGCACTCTGGCGCGCGCCACGGCGCAAGGCCATCCAGCAGCCATTGTCTGCGCCACACGTGGCGAGGTGGGAGAGATTGCCGATCCGGCGCTCGCGACGCCTGAGACGCTGGGGAAGGTGCGCGAAGGTGAGTTGATCGCTGCCTGTGCCGCTGTCGGCGTCCATGACGTCTCGTTTCTCGATTACGTTGATGCACAGCTCGCAAACGCTAACGAACACGAAGCGGTTGGGCGCATCGTCTATCACCTGCGCCGGTTCCGGCCCGCGGTCGTGGCGACGTTCGCGGCGAATGGCGGCTATGGTCATCCAGATCACATGGCGATTCACCGGCTGACCCTTGCGGCAGTTGCGGCTGCCGCCGATCTGGCACAATTTCCAGAGCAGATCGCCGACGGTTTTGCTCCCCATCGGGTACGGAAGGTGTATTACACCGCGTTTGCTCGTGAGCGCATGCTGGCAATGGCCAATGAGGCGCGCAAGCAGGGGCAGGATTTTGTTCCCGGTGGCGATGCGGGCACCATACCCCTCGAGGAGATGGGCACGCCGCAAGCGGAGATCACGACGGTAGTGACGCTGAGCGACGCCGATTTTGCCGCCAAGCAGCAGTCCATGCGGGCACACGCGACGCAAATGCCGTCAGATGGCCCATTTGCGCAGGCCACACCGGAGCAACTGCGCGAATACATGGGCCGCGAGACGCTGGTGCTGGCGCCACCGCCCATCTCAGATAACGCCTATCCCACACCTGAGGACGATGTCTTCGCCGGACTCTAGGCAGACGGATCGGGCGCTTCGACTACCGCTGCCAGCCGGTCCCAAGAGCGGATGCGCTGGCACCTTTTGTGCTGCCGTGTTCACGCTGAATAGGCCAATCACGGAACTACCTGGCATGTCTTGGCATGGAGTTGAAGGAGGCACGAGCGGATGGCGATGGACCGGTGGGATCCCCTGCGCGACATGATGAGTCTGCGCGACGCGATGGAGCACCTGATACAGGATAATTTCGTGCGCCCGGCGGGTTCGCTGCTGCCGACGCTGCGTGGAACAGTGGCGCTCGATGTCATCGAGAAGTCAGACGCATTCGAGGTGCGGGCGTCGCTGCCGGGCATAAAGCCTGGCGATGTGGAAATAAATGTTCAGGGTAGAACCCTGACGATTCGCGGCGAGACGACTGCCGAGCAGGAACAGAAAGGGGAGCACTGGATCATGCGTGAGCGCCGGTCTGGTTCGTTCGCCCGCTCGGTGACACTTCCCGCTGCGGTGGAGACCGACCAGGCCGTCGCTCGTTTCGACCAGGGTGTATTGATCATACACATACCCAAGGTCGAGGCCGCGAAGTCGAAACCGATTGCCGTACGCGACACGCCGCCGCAATCTTCGGCGAATGGACCGCAATTCAACGTTCCGACGTGAAATCCTGGGCCGTATGAAAGCGACAGGGTCACCAATTCCTCGATGGAATCGTTCCCTGCGAGCGATCCGCCTTCATGGACCCCAGGGCACATCTAGCCACATGCTATTGGCCAGGTGACGCGGGTTGTTTTGGTGGGCGCGTTGCCCGCTTTGGCGGGGCGGGCGCTGGCTCGGGTGGCAGTGAGTCGAGATACGCCTCCAGCGCGGGCAGGTCCGCCTTGGCCGGCTCCTTCAGCTCGATCGAGGCGAAGCGCATGGTATCGCCGGTTGCGCGGTCGCGCCGCACGATCGCGGCCGCCTGCCTGATCTCTTCCGCGGACAGCGGATCGAGCGGGTGCGAAT
>DAHUXT010000286.1 GCA_027307065.1 Ktedonobacteria bacterium | reverse complement strand
ATCACGAGCCGCCGCCGTGAGAGCGATCAGCGTTCCCGCGATATACAGCCAGACGGCTCCCGGTCGCGCACCGGCAATTCGCAGCGTTTGGCGCCCGCCATTGATAACCGTGAGGGCCAAACCAGGCGCCCACGCTGCCGCAGTGGCGAGCGGACTCACTGAGACGGCCCCCGCCAACAAACTCAGATTGCCGAGCCGTTCGGCAAGATTGGTGCGCGCGGCGAGCACGAAGAGCGCGCTAGGCGTCGCGGGCGTCGCGGCGATGTTCGGGGCGGTATAGATATCGGCATTGGGGTTGAGCGCATAGGGAGATGCAGCCAGCCAGTTTTGCGCGCCTGGACGCACTGAAAAGGTGACGCTGGCATGATTGGCATAGAGAACCGGTTGTCGGCGCTCGATGAGGGGAGTTGCGCTGCAGCCGTCAAATACGGTGACATGCTCGACGACGACAACAGCTGCGCCGACCGCGCCCTGGTTTGGAGTGATAGGGCGCTGGTAGGTGGTTTCGCTGTAAAACGGCTCATAGGCGTCGAGAGCGTTCGCCTCAAATTGTTCACGCACCCGCACGAATGATCCGCTCGGTGGCGTGCGTAGGCCAATGTCTCGCCAGAGCGAGGCAGGCAAGATGGCATCCTGGATGTACTCGTTCGCGAAGAAGCGATTCGTCGCGTCGAGTGCCTGGGCGTTTCCTTCCACGGTCAGGGAGAATTGCGTCAGATAGAGGCCGGAAGAGCCAGGATGCGCGATAATGTAGATGGGGTACGGGGCGAAACCATCCGCGGTCGCCACCAGGGTATGTGCGCCGCCTTTCACCCGAAGCCGCGCCATAGGCAGCGATCCAGCGACACCCTCGGCGCAATGAGTCGGTGCGCCACGGCCATCCACACGAATGACCGCCCACGGTACATCGCAGACGACGGTAATCGGCACGAGCGCGGCCGGTGGAAGGCGGTGAAACAGCTTCGCGAGCCACGGCTGGTCGGCAACGGCAAGCAACATCGCCGTCAACACCAGTATTGGAGCCATGTGCCAGAGGATGCGCACAACACGGCGCGGATGCGCGAAGGCCGCCTCGTCCTCGAACTCGAAGGACGTATCATCACCCTCGCTGGCGGGTATGTTACCCTGCGCCAGCGCATCTGGGGTCCAACCGACAGGCTCTCGATTCATCGGCGCACCCATCCTGACGCGGCCCAATGACCCATTGAGTCGCGCCACGCATCACACGTGGGAATACTCGCCTAAACAGCCGTCGTGTCTGATATCTGTAGTGTACGTTAGCGATTACAACTTCGCCAGTCCACATTGCGCTGTGATGACCAGGTGCGTATACTTGACACCGCCGCGAGCCAATTGCGAATTCAAGCGAACGCGCTACCTGCCGCCCTGAGCCGATCTACGCCATACAACGCGCCAACCTGGAGAAAGTTACCATCCGTGAAAAACGACCTCGCCATCTGGCATGATCCCCGCCCGCCGTATGCCTATGTGCAATCTGATGGCCGCGTTCGGGTGCGACTGCGCCTGGCACTGGGCGACGAGCGCATACCCACGCTGGCCTGGAGTGACCGCCAGGATTGGAGCGGCCCCGACGCCACTGGCTCAATGCGCTGGCTGGAAGATGATGAACACTACCGCTACTGGGAAGGCGATGTAATGCCCTATGAGGGCAGAGTTCGCTATGTATTTCGGCTGGTGGGCCACGATCAGCGCGTCGCCTGGGTCGGCGAAAGCGGAGTCACCGCGACCCGACCGGGAGCAGAGTGGCCTGACGGCTATTTCCACTGGCCCTATGTGCAGCCAGAGAGCGTGCATCATACACCCGCCTGGCTGCGCGACGCCATCGGCTACGAGATTTTTCCCGACCGATTCGCGCGCGGCAATCCTCCCGTCGCGCCAGAGGTCGTGCGCGGCTGGCGCGGCAAAGTAACCCATGACAGCCACTGGGGCGGCGACCTGGTCGGGGTGACCGATCATCTCGACTATCTCGAATCGCTAGGCATCAACCTCCTCTGGCTGACGCCCATCTTCCGCTCGCCATCGAACCATAAATATGACACCGCCGACTATGGCGAGATCGATCCCCAATTCGGCAGCGAGGACCTCTTCGCCCGATTGGTGCGTGAGTCGAAGTCGCACGGCATCCGGCTGCTGCTCGATGGCGTCTACAACCACTCGGGCATGCGCTTCGCGCCCTGGCAGGACGTCCTGGCCAATGGCAGCGCCTCGCCCTACTGGGGCTGGTTCGACGTGCAGAGCGAGCCCGCCGACCCCGCTGCGCGCAACTATCGCACGTTCGCGCATACAACGCACATGCCCCGGCTGCGAACCGCGAATCCGGAGGTACAGGCGTATCTCATCGACCAGGCGCAGCGCTGGATGCGCATGGGCATCGACGGGTGGCGGCTGGATGTCGCCGATGAAGTCGATCCCTCGTTCTGGAAAGCGTTCCGGCGAGAGATGCGCGCAATCAATCCCGACGCGTACTTCGTTGGCGAGATCGCCTATAACGCGAGTCGTTGGCTCGACGGAGCGCAATTCGACGGCGTCATGAATTATCCGGTACGGCGCGCGCTCATCCAGTTTCTCGCCCCCAATCGCCCGGTAACTGGCGCGCCACCGCCAGACGACCGGCTCGATGCGGCGGGATTTCTGGCGGCGCTCGGCAGAGTGCGAACCTGGGGGCCAGACTGGGCCATGCCCGCGATGCTCAATCCGCTCTCCACGCACGATGTGCCGCGCTTTCTGACGGCGATGGGCGAGGACGTCCGGCGCTGGCGACTGGGGCTGCTCTTCCTGATGACGTACGAGGGCATCCCGCTGATCTACTATGGCGATGAGGTTGGGCTGCAGGGCGGCTACGATCCCGACAGCCGCCGACCGATGATTTGGGATCCGGAGCAACAGAACGCCGACATGCTCGCGACGACGCGGCAACTGACGGCGCTGCGGCGGCAAATCCCCGCTCTGCGCGCATCCGGGTTCCGCCCACTGGCAACCCAGCATCCGCAGGTGGCCGCCTTCGTGCGCGGGAATGAGCGAGACGACGCCAGCGGCGAGGTAGCGCTTGTCGTCATCAACGCCTACGACACCCCCGTACATCTCAGGCTCGCTCTTCGGGGAACGGCTCCCGCGCTGTTGCCACGCTGGCCTGAGGCTGCGACGGCGCATGATCTGCTTGGTGGGGCGCACTTTACGCTCACCGGCGGCACACTCGACCTTCGGCTGCCCGCGCTCGACGCGGCGATCATCGTACCCGACTAGCCACTGCTGTGCCACTGCCGCTCCATCGGCGTCCTGCTCGCAGATGAGAAACTGCGAATGGTTGACGTCGTGTGCTGTCAGCGATAGACTATTCTGAGTATCTGGACGCCGATAGATGCCAGAGTTACCGGGATATCGTCCGTCCAAAGCGCCTGTTGCGGGCGGCGCGTGGTGGCCCGGCGTGCCATTTCTTCTACACTGAGGAGAATCTCGCACTATGAAATGGCCGCGAGCCAGCGGAATCCTGGCGCATCCTACCTCGTTTCCGGGACGATTCGCGATTGGCGATCTTGGGCCTGGGGCGTACGCCTTTCTCGACTTCCTCGCAGCGGCCAAACAGCACATCTGGCAGGTGCTGCCGCTCGGCCCCACCGGCTATGGTGACTCTCCGTACGCGCTGCTCTCTGCGTTCGCGGGCAACCCGATGCTGGTGTCACCAGAGGCGCTGCTCGACGAGCATCTGCTCGCGCCGGGTGATCTCGACGACGCGCCCGCATTCGATCCGGCGAAAGTGGACTTCGGAACGGTCATCCCGTGGAAGATGGCGCTCCTTCATCGCTCACATCTGCGCTTTCAGGCGAACGGCAGCCCAGCGCTTCGAGATGAGTACCAGGCGTTTTGCGAAGGCCAACGCGCCTGGCTCGATGACTACGCGCTATTCGCTGCCCTCAAAGCGCATTACGGCGGCGCGCCCTGGGCCGATTGGCCACGGCCGTACGCGCTGCGCGAACCAGCGGCAATGGACGACGCGCACGCGACACTCGCGGACGAAATCGATTTTCACCGCTACGCTCAATTTCTGTTCTTCCGGCAGTGGGCCAGCATCCGCGCCGCCGCGCACGACCGCAACATTTTGATTATGGGCGATTTGGCAATCTTCGTTGCCCATGATAGCGCCGATGTCTGGGCGCACCGCGATCTGTTCTTTCTTGACGAGAACGGGCGCCCGATGGTGGTCGCGGGCGTGCCGCCTGACTACTTCAGCAAGACCGGGCAGCGCTGGGGCAATCCGATCTATCGCTGGGATGTGCTGGCGCGGGACGGCTACGGCTGGTGGATCGACCGGGTGCGCCAGGCGCTGCAACTCGAAGATATCCTTAGGCTCGACCACTTTCGGGGATTCCTGGCGAATTGGGAGATTCCGGGCGACGCCAAAACCGCTGTCGCAGGTCGCTGGGTGCCAGGGCCAGGAGAAAAGCTCTTCGCGGCGATTCGCGAGGCGCTTGGCGATGTGCCGTTCGTAGCCGAAGATCTCGGCGTTATCACGCCCGATGTGGTAGCGCTGCGCAAGCGGTTGAAGTTTCCTGGCATGCGCGTGCTGCAGTTCGCCTTCAGCGCCGATACCAGCAACCAGTTTTTGCCGCACAA
>DAHUXT010000285.1 GCA_027307065.1 Ktedonobacteria bacterium | reverse complement strand
GTAAAACAGACCGCTGCTATCGAGCCCACCAGCGGCGTAGGTGAGATAATCTGACGCGGCGAAGACCCCGCCATGGGTCTCGAACAACTCCACTAGACGCCGCAGGTTCACGTAGCATGGTGTGCCGCTGAAGATCAGGCGGAAGCGCTCATTCGGCACACGTCCCTCGCCGCGCGCGACTTTGCCCGCGACCTCATCGCGCAGCAAACGCATATACTCGACGCCCTCGGGCGTGCCCCGCCACGCATTCAGGACGCCGATATACGTCAAGCCGTCCAGCATGGAGTTGTACGGGGCGGGACGGCTCTGATTGAGCTTGAGAATCTCAACCCACAGCCGGATCATCTCGTTGACGTTCGTCTCAACCTCAGCCAGGCGGTCAGGGTCGAACTTCTTGCCAGTGATGTCTTCGCAGCGTGTGATGAGGTCGCGGAGTTGCCCCTCTACCCAGCGCTTGTCGGCGTCATACTGCGCCGTGCCAGGTATCGGCCTCCAACTCTCGAAGCGCTTGCCCGGGATGTCGAGCACGAAGGCTGGTGTGCCGAAGCGACGCTCCCAGATCTCCGCCCACTTGATGTAGACGTTGCAGAGGCTCGAGGCGATAGCGAGATCTGGCGTGGGCATACGTGTGCCGGAGGGATGCTCCATATTGCTCAGCATGAGGCCGACATCCGCTTTGACGTAGCTGCAAACATCGGGTGAAAAGCCGTAGTCTTCGGCTTTGGCGAGGAAATCCGGAGCCGCTTTACGTACCCCCGTTTGCAGTGAGTTGATCTCAGGGAAGACCAGCTCGAAGCCAAATGTGCGCAGAATCTCGATGGCGTTGCCCATGACAAAGATATAGGCGACGGGCTGGCCTCGCTCGGGAGCCGTGTGGATGTTCGCCAGCCATTGGTTTACGAGGCGTTGCCCGGCGGCGCGTGCGTCAGTGGGCGCCGTGTCAGCGCGTGGCGTGTCAGCAGTGATCTTGGCCATACGGGCGCCTCCTGTTCCCTAATCAAACAGCAGCGACTCGGCGAACGTCTCGACCTGCATCGCCATCTGCTCGAAACTGGTCATTTTTTCCTCGAATTCGAGGATGAGATAGGGGACTTTCTCCGCATCAAGCCGGCGAGAGAGCGCAAGCTGGTCGTCGAGGCCAGGCTCGCAAAACTTGGCGGCGGTGATGATTGCGGCCTCGGCGCGCGCCCCGCGCAGCATCTCCATCAGCATCTCTTCTTTGGGCTTGCGCGCGTCATACTGGACTGGGCTCGCTGCGGAGCGCTGGACATAGCTTTCGGCCAATGCCCAGATGGGATCACCGTCCACTGGAACGTCTTCGGTAATCCAGCGCTGGCCGATGAGCAAATCGTCGTCCACGATGGAGCAGACATCTTCGATCGTCTCGATCATTTCGAGCGGCGGTTGCTCGCAGAATCCGCCGAGAAAGATGACGCGCGGCTTATCCATCGGTCTGACGTGGCGCTCAGGAAGCAGGCGTAGCGCCGCGCTCAGCAGCTCGCTGTGCCGCTCGCGGCGCAGGCGTGTACCAGCGCGCATGAGCAGATACGCTTCGACGGAGGAGAGCCGCGCCGGGTCCTCGCGTTTGATGGCATAGAGCGCACGTTGCAGCCGGCGGTTTTCGTTGTACACGTCCAGGCTCGCGCGGATCGCCTCGTCGGAAATGTCATGGCCCACCTTCTGCGCGAGGATGCCGCGTAGCCGCTGGTACTCGTCGTAGACGTAGCGTATGGCAGCGGGCGAATTGACATTCTGTGGCAGCGCGAGGATCTGTGGGTCCTGCTGCGGGAAGTTGCGGCCCCAGACACCGGCCATATGCTTGGCGGCGTCGCAGATGGGCTGTGCGAAGAAGCCACCAAGGCCCTTGAGTGAGCCATTCAAGCCGAGCTCGGTCGTGCTGCGGCAGATAGAGCAGACGAACGAGCCGATCCGCGCATCGGCATAACGCACTTCGATGCGGTTGCCGCCTCCCAGCAGCGCATGTGGCCTGAGTCCAGCGGCATGCACGATCTCTTCGGGGAAGTAGACTGGAAAATACCCAATCGCAGTGTTGGCCTCGCCCTCGGCGATCTCCTGTCGCATGCTGAGCTCATGGCAGCGCGCGAGGACATCCGTGAGTGAAGATTCAATGTCAACAGCCATAGAAGGCCTCCTCATTCGCGTCATATCCGGCGCGCGCTACCTCATACCTCCACATCGCGCGGATGCGGCACACGCGGCGTGAAGATCGGCATATATCACTCGTCGCGCCAGACGGGCTGGCGTTTCTCGATAAAGGACTGAATGCCCTCGCGGGCGTCTGCGGTCGCCATGAGATCGGAAAGGTACAGCGACTCGATAGCGTCGAGCGCATCGCCGCCACGATCACTTCCGGAGAGCAGAGCGCGCTTCGCCAGTCGGAGACTCGCGGCGCTCAAGCGGCGCATCTGGCTGAGCAAAGTGTCCAGGTGGGCGAGGAGATCCGCGTCTGCAATGACCTCTGTGATGAGCCGCAGGCGCAACGCCTCATCAGCGGATATGGTCTCGCCGGTGAAGATCAGTCGCGCCGCCTGCTGATAGCCGATCAGCGATGGGAAGCGCGCGGCGGCGATTGGCGGGAAGACACCAAGCTTGATCTCTGGTTGACCAAAGCGAGCGGAAGTCCCGGCCAGCACGATGTCGCAGCCAACCGCCAGTTCCGTTCCACCGCCAAGCGCGACGCCCTGGACCACGGCGATAGTCGGGATTGGAAATGTGCGCAGACGCGTGAAAAGCTGGCCGAATCCGCGAATCATCGCGTCCACCTGCTCGGGTGTGTGGTCGGCTACATCAACGCCCGCGCAAAACGCCTTGCCTTCCGCCCGCAGGGCAACGACTCGTAGATGGTCTGCTGCGCTCACTTCATCCAGTGCGGCGCCGAGCTCGTGCATCATCTCGATGGTCAGCACGTTGAGCGGTGGCCGGTCGAGGGTGATGATGGCAGCGCCTTCCGCATGCTCTATGCGGAGGAACTTGAACGCGGTTTGCATGCATCTCACTCCTCACTCCATGACCACCACAGACCGAATACCTCGCCCCTCGCGCAGCGTATCCAGCCCTGCGTTGATCTCTTCGAGGGAAAAACGCGCTGTGACGAGTGAGGTGACTTCGATACGGCCCGTGCGGGCAAGCTCGATCACACGGGGATAATCCACCGGGCGACAGCCGAGGCTGCCGCGAATCTCCATCTCGCGATACATCACCCGCCCAGCGTTGAGCGCGACCTCCTGGTCGCTATACCCGACTACGACCAGTCGCCCGCCAGGGCGCAACGTGCTGAACGCATCTTTCATCGTCGCTGGATTGCCGATTGCCTCGATGGCGATATCGGCTCCGGCGCCTGCCGTCAGCTTGCGCACCGCTTTGGCGACCCCCGCGGGCTCCTGCTTCGGATTGATGACAGCGGTCGCGCCCAGTCGCAGAGCATGTTCCAGCTTCTCTTCAGCGATGTCTACCGCGATCACAATGCCGCCGGCCAGGCGCGCGAATTGCACGACATTCAGCCCGACACCGCCACAGCCATAGACCACGACACTGTCGCCCGGCCGGACTTCAGCGCGGTTCTTGACGGCATGGTAAGGAGTCGTTACCGCATCCGCAATGATGCACCCCTCCACCAGCGGGAGCTCGTCGGGCAGTGGAAAGACATCTTTGGCTGGCGCTGTGATGTATTCGGCGTAGGCGCCGTTCACATCGTTGCCAAACATGCGCATGTGCAGGCAAATATTCTCTCGCCCCGTGCGGCAGGCTAAGCACGAGCCACACGGGAGCACAGCGGGCAGCAGCACACGGTCGCCCACCTGTATCTGTGTGACATGCTCGCCTACCTGCGCCACGACGCCAGTCGCTTCATGTCCGAGGATCAGTGGCGGGCGCTTGGCCGTTGGCACACCATGGTCTATGTAGTGCAGATCTGTGTGGCATAGGCCGCATGCGGCGACACGCACGAGTATCTCGTCGTGGCTGGGCGTGGGATCAGGCCACTCTTCTACGCGCAGTGGCTGATTCGGTCCATAGAAAATCGCGGCTCGCATGGTGGTCACTCCAGCTTTTGCGTCTAGCGAGTGGTCGTCTGGCCCAGCGAGGAGCCACATCGGCCACAGTAGATGAAGTCCGCGGGAATGCCGCTCGCTCCACACGATGGGCAGGTCTGGTTGTATGGTCCCCAGACAAATTCGCTCGATCCACCACTTGCCGCACGCTGTCGGACCTCGAGATGCCCAGGGCGACGCTTCTCGACAAATGCGTGCATGCCTTCATGCGGCTCCAGGGAGGTGTAGTGGAGCGCCAGCCACTCGCGGGCATGACCAGCGGTCTGGTACCAGGCGAGGTCTTTCCAAAAATTGGTCTGTTGTTTGGTGTAGCGCAGACTCTCGGGAAACTTGTCTACGAGCTTGGCCGCCATGGTGGCGACGGCGTTATCGAGCTCGGCGTAGGGCACGACCTGATTGACCAGACCCCATTCGAGGGCTTTGTTCGCGTCGATCCACTCGCAGAGGTAGAGGATCTCGCGCGCCCGACGGTCGCCGACGATCACCGGAAGCCACTGTGTCGCGCCGCCCGCCGCGACACTTCCTACCTCCGCGCCGATCTGGCGAATGCGAGCATGATCGGCGGC
>DAHUXT010000284.1 GCA_027307065.1 Ktedonobacteria bacterium | reverse complement strand
GATGCTGGTTGGCTGGATCCAGAGCTAGCGCGTTCGGCCGCGATATTTCAGGATGAGGCTGAAAATACAGTCCCACTAGCCGCTGAGCCGGGGCTATTTCGTAAGCGGCGCATTTATCCGTTTGGGGTAAGTCGAGTCCGGCTGGAACAGGCTATCCGCGAGATGGGGCTGCCCGCCGTCATCAGCCGAAGCGAGCAAGAGGCCGATGCGCTGCTGGTGCTCAAGAACATGTATCGCAAACAGCCCGACCGCATCGACGCGGCACAGCAGGCTGGTGTGCCCGTATATATGCTGCGTTCGGCTGGGTTGGATCGTATTCGCGAGGCGCTGCTTGACCTCTTCGGGCCAGATCTGGCACGCGCCAGGGCAACGGTGCGCCCGCCAGAGGCGTAGCCTATCCAACTGATTGGCCGGAGCTACACGAGAAGTGGCCCAACGGTCTTGCAGACGCGGCGCGTGATATTCCAGCCGCCGTCGTAGCTATATTGATGCGCCGTATAGACGACGATGATGTACGTCTCGTTGCCGTCGGTGACGATGCCCGATGTGTTGATGGCCCACAGGCCGTCAGGCGCGGGCACCCAGCCATCTTTCATCGCGACGGTTGCTCCGGGCGGTAGCGTCTCGCCTACCCCCATCCGCTGGTCGGCCTCGATGTGCGTCATCAGGTAGAGGGCGTACGATCGGTTCTGCGCGTTGAGTATTGCCCCTTGCTGGAGCATCGTTAGCACCTTCACCTGCCCAATCGGCGGCAGAGATGACCAGCCCCAGCCGTAGGGATTCTGTACATAGCCCGCGACGCCAATGCGCTGATAGAAAGCCGCCATCCCTGGGCCATCGCCCAGACGATCAAACAGTAGTTGCGCGGCATTGTTATCCGAGTGCTCAATCATGTTCGTCAGTTCGCTGTTCTCAAACGCATTTGGCGCGCGCCCCTGCGATTCTACCCAGGAGAGATACGCGACCATGATCGAGACCTTGGAAGAACTGGCGAGGACAAACGGCATGTTCTGGTTATAGGTGTAATAGCGGTTGCGGGTAATGTCGTATACGACCGAGCCAACATTTGTGCCGAAGCTGGCCAGGTAGCTGGCGATGTCGGGCGAAAGCGCATCGAACGAGGCCCAGGCAGCCGCGCCCTTCGCGGGTGGGGTGATCGTCACCGTATGAGCGCTGGTCCAGCCAGAACCGCTACGATGCGGTGATTTCCACGTCGCCTCGTACCAGAGGGCGCCATTGATCCACTGCGTCTTGCCGCTGAGCGCCAACGGAAAATTCAGGCCCAAGTGCGCGCTGGCGCTGCTGCCTCCCGGCGTGGTGACAACGGCGGTGTCGCCGGTGAGCCAAACGTTCCCGCCTGCGGGCACGATCACTGGTGGCGGGCCAAGCGTTTCCAGGTAGTCGCGTCCGAGCGGGACGACCGAGCCAATGGGCTGCCCCTGATCGTCGTCATTATCCAGATCGATGACAACGGTGGCTAGCGCAAACGCTTGCACCAGCAGACGATGCGAGACGCCGTTGACGGTGGATGTCGTCGCGATCGCCTCGGTCAGCGGATTCCCAAAGGTATCTTGCCAGCCGTCGGGGGCAACGCCGCTCTGGGTGATGTAGCTCCAGACCGTGAGCGGGATGATGTGCCCCGACGCGATGCCCTTGCTGGAGCTTTCGGCGATGAAGACACCGCTTGCGGTCGAGGTTGACTGCACGGGCCGCCACACCGGAAGATGCGCCAGATGGTTGGGCGCGGTCGCGTCACGCAGTGCAATGTAGGTGAGTGCGCTGTCATCGCCCCCTACGGGGACGGTGCTCCCGACGGTGAGCAATACGTCGAGCAGTGGCAGCCGCACGATGCCAGTCGCGCCGTCGAATTTGCCGTTGTGCAGCAGATTGGGATCGAGGTCGCTGGGTGCCAGGGTAGCCGTTGGTCCAGGGGTTCCGGAGATGCCAGAAGAGCCTGGGTTGCTTTGAGCAGGTGCGATCAATGCGCCGTTCGCAAAGATTTGCAGCCAGCCAAGCTGTGTGAGGTAGGCGGGCGTCAACGCATTTCCCAACAAGGTGGCGCCATGCACACGGGTATAATATGCCTGAAATGCTGGGTCAACGGGATTATTTTGCTGCGCAAAGACTGCGTATTGTGCCGATGGCGCGGTTGTTCGCGCGTCGTTCGACCAGGGGAATGAGCCTCCTGGCGTCGCGCGGTGAATGACCACCAATTTCGACGGAGCCGAATGCACGCGCACCCAAAGTCCGCCCGCCAGCAAAGGCATAAGCACTGCCAACGCCACGAGCGCGCCGAGCAGCACCTTCCTCCGTGTATGCCGTGACCTCGCCGCCGCTGGTGGCGGTGCGGATGGCTCAGGTGCTGGCACAGAGGCTGCTACCGAGTCGGTTTGTGTGACGTTGTCGCTCGACATCTATCCTCTCCTTCGAGAGATACTTGTATCATTGTCTATCGTCGTCGTGTGTCCTTGACGCTGATTGCGTTTGCACTCGCCGCAACGAATCGGCACGAATGCTTGAGCATGGCTTGAGCATGGCTTGAGCATAGTACCAGATACGCGCGTGCGGTGTCATCACCATCATGGCAGCCATTGGGATACGCTGCTTTCTATCTTAGTAGACGGAATTAACGCCCAAAGAGATTGCTCAATTTCGCTGAGTGACTAGATGGTCGTCAGCGCGTAGAGTTATGTAGGCAGCCTGAGCGCCGAAACGCGCGAACACTGCCTGTTTCTCTGACCTATCACCCGGAAAGGCCTGCCTCATGAATCTGCCACTTGATTTGTCCTATTGGGCTACCGCAGGTGGCATCGTCCTTATAGACCTCGTGCTCAGCGGCGATAATGCCTTGATTATTGGCGCTGCTGCCAGCCGCTTGCCTCGTGGACAGCGCCTCATTGCCATCATCTGGGGCGGACTGCTCGCCATCGTCTTCCGCATGTTGCTTGCCATCGTAGCCACCGAACTTCTCTACATCCCCTATCTGCGCAGCATTGGTGGCGTGATTCTGCTGGTGATCGCCATCCGCCTTCTCTTGCCCGAAAATCCTAACCAGCACAGCCAGCGTCGCGCCTCGGCGCGTCTGCTCCCTGCTATTTTGACGATCCTGGCGGCTGATGCGACCATGAGCCTGGACAATGTGCTGGCAGTCGGCGCGTTGGCGCATCGCCATATCGAGCTACTGGTGGCGGGTCTGCTGCTCAGCATGATTCTGCTGTTTGTTGCGAGCGCGCTGATCGCCCGGATCATCGAACGCATTCCAGTACTGATGGATGTCGCGGCGGTCGTTCTTGCGTGGACGGCAGCCAATCTGGTGGTTGAAGACGCGCCGATCGTTGATTTTGTACGCGCCCGGATGGCACTTCCCGGTCAGTGGCAGCTGTATCTCCACCTGATTTTTGTCGCGGTGATCGTGCTGGTAGATCTCTTCATTCGCCTGGTGATTCTGCCTCGTCGCCGCGCCGCGCAACCGGAGAATGCGGTGGCCAGTGAAGGCGTTACAGGCGCCAAGACGCTCGACGAGACAGCGGATGAGGTCATGAACTGACGCCCGCTGCGTTGTGTTCCCGCGCCGTAGAATAGTGGTATGACGAATCCACTCGATCTCGACCCATTGGCTATTGTCACAGTCGATCCAATCGTGGCGGCGCTGCCAAAGGCTGATCTCCACCTGCATCAGGAATGGTCACCGCGCCTCGACCGGGTGCTATCGCGGCGTGCGGGGCAGCCTACCTATGACTGGCGACGCTGGGCGCGACAACTGATGGACGAGACGCCACCCGGAATGCCGCGCCTCGATCAGCTTGCCAAAGTATTTCCTGCGACAGCAGAGGACGATGCTCACCAGGAGAACTTCATCGCTCGGCTCGAAGATCTGCTGGATGAAGGCGCCGCCGATGGCGCCGTGATGGTCGAAATGCGCTTTGGCGGCTTGACCGCGTTGCAGCATCCCGACTTCATGGTCGCCTTTCGTGAGGCTGAGCGGCGGATGCGTCTCCGGCATCCGGACCTGCGAGCTGCGGCGATCTACACGTTGCTTCTCTGGGACGAGCCAGACCGTCTGGAATCGGTGGTGGCGGCATGTCTCCGGGCGGCCTATGCAGGTCTCGCGGGTATTGATCTGCTCTATCGGCCATATGATGCTGAGGCCGACTGGCAGCCCATCTATCGCATTGCTGGGCGCGCCGCCGACGCGGGCTTGCTGGTGACGGCGCACGCGGGAGAGTTTTCGTCCGCCAATCTGACGGCGGCGCTACGAACGCCAGGGTTGAGCCGCCTCGGCCACGCAACCTATGCTGACCGCGACCCGCGCTTGCTCGACGCGATTGCGCAGCAGGGCGTGACCATAGAATGCTCGCTGAGCTGCAATGTCGTGCTGGGCGCTGTGCCAACCTATGCCGAGCATCCCATCCGGCGCTTCATCGAATATGGCATTCCCGTCGCGCTCTGCACCGATAATCCGGTCCAATTGTGTACGACTATTGGCCGGGAGTACGCCATTGCTCACGCTCTCGGCTTCACCCCACGCGATCTATTGACCTTCACGATGGACGCGATCCGGGCATCGTTTCTTGCCGCCGAGCACAAACGCGCGCTGCTCGAACGGGTAGGTACGTGGCGATTACCAGGTCTACCGGGTCAATC
>DAHUXT010000283.1 GCA_027307065.1 Ktedonobacteria bacterium | reverse complement strand
GGTGGGCGGTACCGCCGTGGGCGACCCGAACTCGAAGACCGAGCCGCTGTACTCGCTGTTTCGTCTGCGTAAAGACCTGGAACTGTTCGCCAACGTGCGTCCCGTGCGTCCGCTGTCCGCGCTACTGGGCGCCTCCACGCTCAAGCGCGCGACACTGCGCGGAGTGGACCTGCTCGTCCTGCGCGAGCTGACCGGCGGCATCTACTACGGCAAGCCCAGCGCCATCACCGAGGGACCAGACGGCGCGTCGGCGGTAGATACGATGGCCTACACCGAGGCGGAGATCGAGCGGATTCTGCGCTATGCCTTTACCCTGGCGCGTGGCCGCCGCAGGCAAATCACCTCGGTCGACAAGGCAAATGTGCTGAGCAGTTCACTCCTCTGGCGGCGGATCGCCGACCGTGTGGCGAAAGATTATCCCGATGTGGCGCTACGCCATATGCTGGTGGACGCCTGCGCGATGGCGCTCATTCGCCAGCCCGCCGAGTTCGACGTGGTCGTTACTGAGAATCTCTTCGGCGACATTCTGACTGACGAGGCGTCGATGCTTGCGGGTTCATTGGGGATGCTGCCCTCCGCCAGTCTCGGTACGAAGCGAACCGCATCGGGCCAGTTTGGCCTCTATGAGCCGATTCACGGCAGCGCGCCCGACATCGCTGGTCAGGGCAAGGCGAATCCGCTGGCGGCGATTCTGAGCGCGGCGATGCTGCTGCGCCACTCGCTCGGACGCGAACGGGCAGCGCAGACGGTCGAGCGCGCGGTGCGGCGGGCGGTGGCGGCGGGCTATCGCACGGCCGATATTGCCGGGGTCGGCGGCGCGAGTGGCATGGTCGTCTCGACGGCGGAGATGGGCGAGCGGGTGGCGACTCTCGTCCAGGGCGGGGAGTAAGCGTGCCATGAAGACGGGCGTGCTATCCCATTTTGGCGCGCGAGTCCGGGCCGAGGCTATCGAGTTCGCGCGCTAAGTCTGCCCGCTGCGCCAGCAAATCGTCGCGGCGACCACGCTGGTCCCCTGGCTGCGACGCATCGGCGGTGTTCATCCGTGCCAGCCGATCATCCAGCCGGGCAATCTGGGCGCGCAATATCTCCGCCCGCAGCTCCCACCGCAGGATGTTCCGTTCGCGTCCCCCAGGCATAGGTCCTCCGGTATATATCACTCATCGGAAATTGGTGTCAGCCGCATGTATTGTGACGCATCGATCAGCGTGAGCACCAGCCGTACAGGCAGTGGCGCCCAGCGCCTCGCGGTATCGGTGAAGATACGCGGATGCGCGACGTGGTGCTCTCGCTGCTGTGTGACAAGTACGCAGCCATTAGCGACCTCTACATTATGCACCCAGTCGGCATCTGCGCCATAGGTAAGCGCGATGAGAAAGTCGCCGCCATCGTGAAAGACGTTGACAGGAGTGCGGTAGATCTTCCCCGAACGCCGCCCACGATGGATAACAATGCCGAAGCCCGGCAACCGATCGGCAAATCGCCGCGTCACCCGGTTCGTCACCCTGCGGTTCACACGCGCCATCCATTGCGGTATTGGCATGACACCTTCCCTGATGTCTGCTGTTAGCCGCGCGCGTTGATGAGCGCGTTCAGCGTCCCGATCAATTGCTCATCTTGATACGGCTTGACGATGTAAGCGTCCGCGCCCAGTTGGTCGGCACGTTGCTGGTGCTTCGCCGCCGCACGCGATGTCAATACAATCAGCGGCAGGTTGCGATACATATCCTGGCTGCGGATCGTCGCCATCAGTTCATAGCCGTCCATGCGCGGCATCTCGATGTCCAGCAGCACCGCCGCGGGACGCTCGCGCGAAATGACTTCCATCGCCTCGACACCATCTCGCGCCGTCTGCACCACCCATCCAGCGCTCTTGAGCATATTGCTGACGACACGCCGCACGCTCGGGCTGTCATCCACCACCAGCACATACGAATGCGGTCGTCCCTCCACAACCGGATGCCCGGTCGTGCGTTGCGGCACGACAAAGGTGCGCTGCGTTGGCTGCTCCGTGTCGCCGAATGCACGCGCTGCCGCCTGGCCACCTGGTGTGGACGCCTGTGGCGAGCGATTCATCGGCATGGGCTGCAGCGGTTCGGTGGGTAATCTCGAAGAGGTCACATTCCCCTGCGGAATCGGGCGTGCCGGGTCTGGAGCATCAGCGAGCCGCGAACTCCCCGGCTCGGCCAGCGTGAACGTGCCGCGTGGCTGCTGCGAGAGCAACTCGTGCAGTTCCAGAATCAGCACCACCTGCCCGTTGCCAAGCACCGTCGCGCCGGCCACGCCACGCACATCGCGCAGATGCGCGCCCAGCGGCTTGGAGACAATCTCTTGCTGGTTGATGATGCTGTCGATCAGCAAGGCGATCCGGTGTTTGCCCGCGTTGACCAGCAGCACCGAGGCGCGCTCGTCCACCGGGGCAACGTTCATCTTGAGATAGTTGCCCAGGTGCGCCAGCGGATAGCGCTCGCCACGCATTTCGATGGCTGGCACCGCGCCCGGCACCCGGCGATAGTAATCGAGCCGACCAATCTGCTCGACCACCGCCATCGGGATTGCCAGCGTCTGCGAGCCTACCTTCACCATCACCGCGCGGGCGATCTGCAGGCTGATCGGGAACTTCATCGTAAACGTGGTTCCCTGGCCTGGAATCGAATCGACCTCTACCGAGCCACGCAAGCGCGAGACGACGTCGTTCACCACATCCAAACCTACGCCGCGCCCGCTTTCTTCGGTCACGCTTTCGGCGGTGGAGTAGCCAGGGCGGAAGATGAAATCTATCGCCTCGCGCTCGCTAATGGGCGTATACGCGTCGATCAGGCCGCGCGCCACGGCGGCGGCACGCACTTTCTCCGGGTCGATGCCCGCGCCGTCATCACTGACCGAGATGACCACCTGGCTGCCCTCATAGGCCGCCTTGACGAGAATGCGCCCGGCTTCGGGTTTGCCATTGGCCTCGCGCTCGTCGGGCGCCTCGATGCCGTGGTTGATGGCGTTGCGCACCAGATGCAGTAGCGGACCCTCGACCTCCTCGAAGATCTTCCGATCGACCTCGGTATCGACACCCTCGACAAAGAAATCGACCTCTTTGTGCGCCCGCAGCGCCGAGCCGCGCACGGCACGGTAGAGCCGCGGCACCAGCGATTGCAATGGCACCAGACGCGCTTTGAGCAGACGGTCCTGGAAATCTGAGCTGAGCCGATTTTCGCGGGCAAATGTGGACTGTGTCTCGCGAACCAACGTCTCCATCTCGTGGCTCAGGCTCAGCGCGTCGGCCACGCCCTCGGTCAATCCACGGGAGAGCCGGTGATATTCCGTGTAGCGATCCAACTCCAGCGGATCGAATTCGTTGCCATAGGCGGGCATGCGGCCAGCGTTGCCACCGTATCCGTTGCCCATTGCGGGCCGACGCATCGCCATGCCGTTGCCTTGCCCAGGGCCAGGATTCAACAAAGGATTCTGCCCGTTGGCCAGCATTGGCGCCTCGAAACTGGTATCCAACTCACCGCCGACATCGCGCAGCCGCTCGCTGACCCGTACCGTCTCGCCGACGAGTTGGCCCATGCGGTTGATGCGTTCTTCTAGCACCGAGCGGTTGATGAGCAATTCACCGAAGAGGTTGACGAGATCGTCCAACTTGCTCAACTGCAAGCGCACGCTCAGATCGCTGGAGGCGCGGGCAACAGGAGCATCGGCGCGTTCGTCTGCCTCGATACCATCGGCTGGTGGGCTTGCCGCGCCGGGATTGGACGAGAAGAGGTCGTTCGCGACCGGGATGCCGGTAATCGTGCTGAAGCGTTCGATCAAGGCGCGCACCTTCGCCGGTTGCGCCTCGGCGGGAACCGTGCCCGCCACGAGTTGATCGAGCATCTCTGACGTATCGAGAATCAGGCTGTGGACGTTCGCGGTGAAGGCCAACTCACGGTCGGCCAGGCGTTCCAACAGATCCTCGGAGGCGTGCGAAAGCTCCTGGATGAGCCGAAAGCCCATCATGCCAGCCGCGCCTTTGAGGGTGTGTGTGGCCCGGCGCATCGATTGTAGCACGTCGATGTCTCCGGGGTGGTCTTCCAATTCTTTGATGCCGCTGGTGATCGTTTGGAGATGCTCCAGCGCCTCCTCGCGGAAGACCTCCTGCGCCTCGGGTGATTGTTCGCTGGTCACCTGCCGCTGCCGTCGTACGTTCTCGCTGGCGAATGGCAGCCGCGACATCACGCGCACACCGCCATCTTGCATGGTCAGCGCACTGGAACCCAGATCGGGCGCCTGCTCCAGCCGCAGCTCGCGCCGAACCTCGATCTCCAGCTCATGCCGCAGCCGCTGTTCTTCGCTCTGGCGCACCTCGGCGGCGATCTCATCGCGCACCTCAGCCTCGAGTTCGCGGCGCAATTCCTCGCGCACCGAACGCTCCATCTCGACCCGCGCGCCCGTCGAGAGCGGCTGTTCGCCATTCGGCGGCGCCCAGGTAATCTGGGCCACCGTCGCGCTAAAGCCAGCGTCTGGCGATCCACCCATCGAGCTAATCGTCCCAGAAATCTGACCCAGGCCGCGAATCGCCGCGCGCAGCTCGCCTAGCGTCTCGTCAATTTGCTCCTGCGTAACAGTCAGGCTACGGCTAGAGCCATGCAGCATCGCCACCAGCCGTTTCAGGCGGGCAGTGGTC
>DAHUXT010000282.1 GCA_027307065.1 Ktedonobacteria bacterium | reverse complement strand
ACCTCCGTGGTCGTGAGCATGCTACGCATATGACATAGCTATGCTGTCACGCTAGTATACACAGTGCGGGCGTCTGACGCCAGAACGGATACGAGACATTAGATAATACAATCCTCTATTTCAAGCGGGATGCTCCCGCGATTGGTCACAATTCGCGCCCTGATCTTTCGGCGGAGGTTACCAGTTTCCACATATGCGCATCAAAGCCCTTGACAGAACTTGCATCTATGTGTAAAATGCATATAGATGCGATAAGGCAGGAGCGATACCCGATGAGCGCGAAGAAGTCACCACCGCAGGAATCTGACGATGTGTCCGGCTCGCCCAGGCCCGATGGCCCGGAAGGGATGCCACGCAACTGGATGACTCCGGTTGTTCTCCTGCTGCTGCGGGAGTGGAGCTCCTATGGCTATGACCTGATGGAACGCATGGCCGCCTTTGGGTTCGCGGCGATGAATCCCGGCTCACTCTACCGGGCATTGCGCCAACTGGAGAAGGACGGCATGGTCAGTTCCATGTGGGACACCAGCGGGCAGGGTCCGGCGCGGCGCATGTATTCGATCACCGATGCAGGTGAAGAATATCTCAAGTTGTGGGCAAGTGGCATCGAGCATTACCGCACGATGATGAATACGTTCTTTCGGCTGTATACCGGACAGCCTGAAGATACAACCGACAAGCGATAAGACCAGTGGCGGCAGGTCCGCCGGAAGGATTGACACCAGATGACAACCACGGAAAAGAGCTTCAACCAGGCCGCCGTCGAGTGGACCGAGACGAGCCGCCAGGCGTACCAGGCGGTCGCCAGCAGCGTCGTCGCGGCGCAAGAGCGCAACGTGCAGTTCGCTCAGACTGTCTTCGAGAACGGCATCGCGCAGATCAAGGCTCAGGAGGAGACTACTCGCGGCCTGTTCCAGACCATCGCCGAGCAGTCCGACAAGCAGCGCGCGGCGTTCCAGAAGGTCGCGCAGGAGTCGGTCAACGCCTATCTTGACCTGCTCGCCGCGCCGATTGCCTTCTATCAGAAGGGACTCGACGTGACGCGCCAGGCCGCGCAGAAGGCCCGCTAATTTCGCGCCTATTGAGGCGAATAACACGATCAGACTGGGGCAAATCGCTCCAGTCTGATTTCGTATGCGCAGCGCGGCAAGGGATCACATCATAAAGATGCCGCCGTTGATATTAAGCGTTTGTCCGGTGATATAGTCGCCGTCCACGATCAAGTAACGCACTGCCCGCGCCACCTCGTTGGAGGTGCCAACTCTTCCAAGTGGGATGCGCTTGACGATCTGTTCCTTCACCTTGTCCGGCACGGTGGTGTACATGTCGGTTTCAGTGAAGCCAGGGCAGACACAATTGACAGTCACATGGTATTTCGCCATCTCGATGGCGGCAGTCTTGGTGAAGCCAATGATCCCCGCTTTGGCGGCGCTGTAATTGGCCTGACCGAAGTTGCCCATGTGGCCCACGAACGAACTTATGTTGACGATAGTGCCGCTCTGCTGCTCCATGAGGTGCGGCAGCACCGCTTTGACCGTGTAGAAGCAGCTATTGAGGTTGTTTTGAATGACGCTGTTCCAATCCTCGATGGAAAGGTTCTTCATCGAGCGGTCAATAGTGATGCCAGCGTTATTGATGAGCGCATCTACGCGTCCGAAATGCGACACCGCCTGTTCGATGAGGTTTGCCGCCTGCGCCGGGTCAGAGACGTCGGCCTGGAGCGCAATCGCCTTCGTGCCCCCGCTGGTGAGCGTACTGACGACTTCTTCGGCGGGGCCTTTGCTTTTGCCATAGTTGACGACTATCTGCGCGCCGCCGCTGCCCAGTTCCTCCGCGATAGCGCGTCCGATGCCACGGCCAGCGCCGGTGACAATCACGACCGCTCCCTCAAGAGTTGCCACGCCGTGCCTCCCTCTTTGCCAGGGGACTTCACCGCGACCATAATGCCACGGTGACCGTGCGTTGTAGACAGGTGCAGTATGCGACGTGGGGAGGATGGGATGCAAGCAGTGCTATTGGGCAATCGCGCGACTGCGGCGACTGCTGCATGTTTCGCTTACCCGACTGATATGCAGGAGTAGGCTAGCACTTGATCGTTGCTTCGCCGGTGAGCACGAGTGTGCCCTCCGCATTGACACAGTCTGTGCGCAGCGTCACAAGCCGCTTGTCTTCGCGGATGTTGATCACTTCGACACTCGCGGTGACGGTGTCTCCGATGTAGACAGGCGCCAGGAACTTGAAGCTCTGGGCGACGTAAATAGAGCCGATGCCGGGCAATTCGGTGCCAAGCAGCGCCGAGATCATGCCGGCCGTGAGGAAGCCGTGCACGATGCGCCGTCCAAATCGCGATTTGGCCGCGTACTCGTCATCCAGGTGGATGGGGTTCAGATCGCCGCTCAACTCGGCGTACTCGACAACGTCGGCTTCGGTAAAGGTGCGGGTGCGCTCTGCGCGCTCTCCAAGCGACGGTAGCGGGCGCAGCTCACGGATGAGGTCGGTCAACGGGTAACTCCAATTCTGGCGCCAGTGGCAGAGTTTGACAATTCACGGGTGGCGGCGCCGAACACCCATTGTTCGACGACATCCGAAGCAACCGAACGACCGCCCTCGTGTGCGTCACAGTATGACAGCTGAGTCATGTTTGGTCAATACTACCGTGACGCCTCTACGAATTGTAGTGCGGAAATCGCGCCACGGCTGGCGTATCGCGTCAATCGCTCAGCCATTCATGCCGCATCTCGCCATCAATGCGCGTGCCGATCTCTGCCGCGACGTCTAGCAACGCGTCGAGATCGCTGGCCTCGGTGCGGAAGTTGACGATGCAGATACGCAGGGCGAAGCGGCCGTGCAGCACGGCGTTGGAGCAGAAGGCGCGCCCGTCGAGTTGTATCGCGGTCATCAGGCGCTCGTTGAGGCGGTCGAGATAGTCGTCGCGTCCCGGGGCATCGGGCAGGTGTTGTGGCACGAAGCGGAAGCAGCAGATCGAGAGGCTCACCGGCGCCATCAACTCGAAGTCGGGGCGTTCGGTCACCCGCGCTCCCATATACCGGGCGAGCTCGGCGTCGTGTGAGATGCGGCGGGCATAGGCAGAGCGGCCGTGTGCCAGCAGCGACACCCATACCTTGAACGCGCTAAACGAGCGCGTGAATTCGGGACCGAGCAGGCCCAGATCGATGCCCCGGTCGGTGCGCTCGCGGTCCTGATAGATGTAGGTGGGATGAACGGCGAAGGCGTCGGCCAGTAGCTGGAGATCCCTGATCAGCAAACAGCCGCCCGCGCGTGGGGTGTAGAGCCACTTGTGCGGATCGAACGCAATCGAGTCGGCGCGCTCGATACCCGCGAAAAGGGGCTGCAGGTCATCTGCTAGGATCGCTGGACCACCGTAAGCGGCGTCGACGTGGAACCAGAGGCTATATTCGCCACAGACATCGGCGAGCGCTGCGAGCGGATCAATTGCTCCGGTCGCGGTCGTGCCCGCGGTGCCGACCACGGCAAACGGCTTCACCCCAACAGCGATATCTTCGTCGATGCGGGCGCGCAGCACATCCAGCCGCATACGCCAACCATCGTCCACGGGTATCTTGCGCACAGCGTGTGAGCCGATGCCGAGCATGTCAGCGTCGCGCTCAATGACAGCATGCGCCTGGTCGGAGCAGTAGAGCGTCAATTGTGGCAGGCCAGCCAGCCCACTCCGTCGCGTCGTCCAACCAGTCAAGGCATCACGAGCCGTCTTCAGCCCGACGAAGTTGGCCATCGCCCCGCCGGTGACCATCAGGCCGGCCGCGCGCTCAGGCATGCCAAACTGCTGGGCGAACCACTTGCCAACGTGCAGCTCGATCTCGGTCGCCGCTGGCGCAAGCAGCCATCCCCGCAGGTTCGGATTCAGCCCCGCCATGAATAAGTCCGCCGCTGCCCCAGGAATCGTGCCCGCGCCACTGATATAGGCGAGAAATCGCGGGTGTCCGATGTGCGTAGAGTGCGCGATAATCGACTGCAAATGGGCGACCAGTGCGTCGTCGGCGAGCGGCTCATCGGGAATCGGCAGCGTGACAGCCTCGCGCACGTCTGCCACACCCTCGTGGTGAGTGACAGGTAGCGCGGACAAGTCGGCCAATAATTGCTCCCAGAGCGCCAGCATCTGTTCGCCGAACTCATGGGCGCGTTCTGGGCTCCAGTTCAAGTCCTGTACGGGCGGGGGAGGGGTGATGCGTTGCGGTTGTGTGGGTCGCGGGTTTGCCATCGGTGGTCTCTTACCTCGGTTGCGTCGATAACATCACGTGAGCGCTGCCCCGATATCCGTTGTGACAGGCGCCGGAGCAGCGAATAGCGCGATTTTGCGCACTCATACTCGTCGTTAGGGCACCTGCGCCGGATAGGTTGGCGCTCGCCGTACCCTGGTTGCCTGCTCGAAGGCGTAGGCATAGCCGATGAGCTTCGGCTCGGTGCGTGCCAACCCCATAAAGGTGACGCCTATCGGCAATCCGAATGTGTAGCCCGCTGGCACGCTAATGGCTGGGTAACCCGCCAGCGCGGCAGGCTGACTCGCTCCGCCCATCGAGTGGTCGCCGTCGATGAGGTCGATCTTCCAGGCCGGCTCGGCAGTCGGCATACAGAGTGCGTCGAGATTGTGCTCGCGCATTACCGCGTCGATACCTTCATCGCGTG
>DAHUXT010000281.1 GCA_027307065.1 Ktedonobacteria bacterium | reverse complement strand
GAGCAGGCGTCATCAACGGCAGCGAGACATACAGACCGGCCCGCGCCTGGCAGTGTTGGTGGCACGTATCATGCGCGCGTTGTACCGCGTATGTGAGAACGTACGCTCACATCGGAAGGAATGACGCGACTCCCAACGAATTGAGAAGGAGGCACGCATGAACGACATGTACAACGCAGGCGGTGGAAATCTCTCTATTGCGCCGGGAACGGACGTTTTCGACGTAAATGGCGACAAGGTTGGGTCGGTTGAGCGGTTTGAGCCGCAGGCGAATTACTTCGTCGTTGAGAAGGGGATGCTCTTCAAAAAGGACCTCTTCATTCCGACCAGTGCTATTGGCAGTATTGCCGCTGATGGCGTCCGCCTGACACTGTCGAAAGATGATTTGAAGGACACGATGTACACCTCGCCGCCAGCCGCTGGCATGACCGGTGGAATGGTCGGCGGGACAGCCGGAACCTACGGCAGAGATGATGACATTCTCAGTAGCGGCACGGGCAACGTGGACGACCAGGGATATCCGCTGGATCGCTCGACGAACCGTGACCCTGATCTCAATCCCTAAGTTGGGCGAGTTCGCTATCTCGCATAGTCGCGTTTTCTAACACGGGCAAGTGCCTCCGCTCTCGTGGCGGGGGCATTTGCTCATCTCAGCGCGAAGATGTTTGACTCGCGGGCGTGGCATGCGGCTCACTATCTGCGCGGACTCGGCAGTTCTGTCTGGATGGCGCGCACCATTGGCAACGCGCGCAATCGCTGTACCAGCCGTAGCAGGTCGCCAGCCTGATGATGAGGGAAATCCAGTTCAATGAGCGCGCCGCGCGGACTCTCGTGGAGCGTCAGCCGTTTCGGCGCGAGATTGAGATCGTGGCAGGCTGTCTGAATCGCCTCCAGCGGATCTCCTGTCGCGTTCGGGTGTATGCGTAGGCGAATGCGGCTCTGCTGATGTTGGGGAAAAAGGCGACTCTCCAGTGGACGCAGCGCTTCGAGCACGCCAAGCCCCAACACGGTTGCTCCTGCTGCCTCAAGGTAGAGTCCAAGGCCACCCGCCATGCCGATGGCCGCGGTTGCCCAGACGGCGGCGGCGGTTGTCAGCCCGCGCACCGACTGCCGGCGTGCCAGGATAGCGCCCGCGCCCAGAAAACCGATGCCAGTGACAATCTGCGCCGCGATGCGCGAGGGGTCGGTCCGCGCATATTCCGGGCCTGTAAAGGCGGCGAACCCATAGGCGGAGATGAGCGTGAAAAGCGCCGATCCCATCGAGACGAGCGCCAGCGTTCGCATGCCAGCCGCGCGCGGCGAGTCGCTGCGAAATTCGCGTTCGAGACCGATGGCGAGGCCCAGTAGCAGCGCCACCAGGAGGCGTAGCAAGAATTCACCCGGTGAAATCACAGTGCCCATCCCTCATAGAATATGCCTTCTTCACTGTTACTCAGCCGAGACGATGGGTTGCCAGATCGAGCCGGAACGAGTCCGCCAGCGACGTGGTGTCGCCATCCACGGTGAAGAACTCGCAGAGCAGGGTGCTCACCGCCACCGTCACCCGCAGGAATCCGAAGCTGCGGTCATTGTACGCCACCACCTGCGCCGTCTCGCCAGCGGGAAGCGTTAGCCCAGGTGGCAGCACCGCATCGAACGGCGGCTTCTTTGGCCGGCCGCGTGTCTTGTCGCACTTTTCCCAACGCGACTCTACTGGCCCGTGTCCGCCACTGCCCGCGACGACAAAGGGAATCTCCCAGCCGTCCGCGTGGCGGTACGTCAGCCGTTGGTAAAGATGCGCATGCGCCGAGAAGACGGCATCGGGCCGTTGACCACTCTCGTCAAAAGCCTCCCGCAGAACAGTTGCCAGCGGGCGCGCGTGGATCGCGTTCGATGGCCCCAGCGTGGGGTCGCCGCGCTGATCGAAGTTGCTCGCGCCAGATAACGGCGGATAATGCACGGCGAGCACTATCGCCTTGCGCTGCCCGCGGAGGGCGTTGCGGCGCTTGGTAGACGTGAGTTGTTGCACCAGCCAGCGATACTGCGGCTGCATGTCTTGAATGGACGGGTCGTCGAGGATGCCGCCGTTGGCGATATTGCTGTACAGGCCCAGAATGACCGCGTTTGGCGTCGAGAGCCGCCAGTATGGATACGGCTGCCGCATGGCAAGGCGTTGATCGGTCTGATTATCAGCTGAGCGGCGGTCGCGGATCGCGCAGAAGTTGCCCTGAAAGTGCTCGGCGGCGGAGGTGCGTGGATCGTGCGAGCGTTTACCGTCGTGGTTGCCCGCGATGGCGAAGATGCGTCGCTGGTAGGCGCTATAGGGTTGATAGAACTGGGTGTTATACATCTCAACCTGGTCGGTGCCTAATTCGTCCAGCTTGTTATCGTCCTTATAGACGACATCGCCCAGCAGGTAAAGAAACGATGCGCGCTGAATCCTGGCGTCGCCGATTCCGACGGAGCCGATGCTGCCCACCTGCGCCGTCATGGCATTCGCGACCGCCCGCTGTGGCGTGTGATCGTTGAAGCTGCCAGTGCACCCTGCCATGTGAAAGGTCATCGCGCCCACAGTCTTGACGCGCCTCGCTTCGGCGGGGTGAACGTCTCGCAGCCGCAAGGTGAACGTCCGCAACGCGCGCGGCGGCGGAGTTGGCAGGGGTGTCCAGATGCCGTGTTCCACGCAGGGAGGGAAGTTTGTGACCGGTTCCTGTGTCGTCATACAGCCTCCGCATGTACGTCAGCTATTGCGAGCATTCTTCCAGATAGGTCGGTTCGTGGGGCAGGTATGGCATGCATTGTACCGCGCCGAGCGAGTGGCGTATAGCGTCTATTCCAGCGCGAGGTGTTTGGTCGCCTCGCGGCGGCTGAGCGGGCTGAGAGCCGACTCGTGCTCGCGCACATACTGGCGGACGGCATCGGGCCGTGTTTTGGCGTATTCGCGCAGCGCCCAGCCGATGGCCTTGCGGATGAAGAAGTCACGATCGCTCAGATTCGGCGCGATACAGGCGAAAAGCAGGGTCTCGTCGGTCGACGCCTTGAACACATTCTGGCAGAGAATGGCGGTGCGGCGCTTCCAGAGATGGGGGTCATGGCTCCATGCGAGCATTTCTGCGCGCATCGGCTCCGGGTAGCGCGCCAGTAGCGGGCCAACGCGATGGATAGCCAGTTCGTCCACGTAGTCCCACCACGCGCCGGTGACGATCATCTCTTCATAAAGCGGCAGCGCGTCGAGCCGCTGGAAATCGCGGTAGCGGCGGTCGCCAGTGAGCGCGATGGCGGCGTAGCGTTCTTCGCGGTAGGTGGCCCCGCGCCAGAGATCGCGTGTAGTGTCGCGCCATTCGTCGAAGCTGGTGAGTACATGCGCGGCGAAGACGGCACGGCATGCCTGGCGCATCTGTGGCGACGAGACGCCAAGATATGGCATATCCGACTTCATGTACGCCTGCATCGCGGGCGCCTTTGCCGGATCTGCCACCCGCGCCAGTTCGCCGCGAATCGCCGCAATCAGATCGGTAGACATTACATGCTCCTCAGCAGTCTCGTCAGCGCGGGATAGTCTATTTTGGCGTTGTGGCGGCGTTCCACCGGAATATGAGGCACAACACGGATAGTATCCAGGTGCGCCCACGCCAGCGAATGCTTCAGCATGTCGAGCTCGCCGTCGTAGAGCGGATACGCTGGCTCGACCAATAGCACGCGCTGCCCGCGCCACACTACCATCGCACTACGGTGAACCGCGGGGTGCCCTGCCGCCGCGGCCTCGACCGCGAAGGGATAGACCGCGCCGTGCGTGTCTTCGATGCGTGCGGAGCAGCGGCCAAGCAGCCACAGCCGCCCTCGCGCGTCCAGGTAGCCCGCGTCGCCGGTACGGTGCCAGATCACGCCATCCACTCGTATCTTCGTCTCGGCGTCGCCATCGCCGCCAACGTAGCCCACGCCCACATGCGCGCCACTCACCACGATCTCTCCCGGCTCGCCGACAGGCATCCGTGCCGACTCGAACTCATCGCCAGTGTAGGGGCCAAGTGGCGTGCCCCAGCGGTCGGGCAGAATACGCAGCGCCGTCTCTGCGACTGGCTCGCCTGACAGCAAGCCCGCGACCGACTGCATAGCCGCCCGGTCATCTGGCTGGATGTCGTCGCGGGCGATGTGCGCAATCGGCTCGGCCTCCGTCGAGCCATAGACGGCGACAATTCGCGCCTGAGGAGCACAGGCTTGTAGGTCGGCCAGCAGGGTGGGAAAGACCGGGCCACCACCGGTATAGACGGTTTGGAGTGAGGGGAGCGTGGTATGGTGATGCTGGCACCAGGCGACGATACGCTCCCAGAAGGCGGGCGAGGCACAGGCGCGATGTGGCTGGTAGCGCAGGATGTCGGCCACGACCGGCGCGGGAGCAATCTGTCCGGGCTTGCGTAGGTTGCCAGGTGGCAGCAGGCTGGTGACGCCGGAGGCGAGGTCCGCCAGCACGAAGACCGGCAGCGCGGTCATGCTTACGCCATCGATGGTGTCATCGTCGGCGAAGGTGTTTTGGAGCACCCTGTGTTGCGCCAGCAGAAAGTTGTGTGACCGCAGCATCGCCTTGGGCTGGCCGGTGCTGCCGCTGGTGAAGGTGAGCAGCGCGGGAGCGTCCGGTGGACAGGCGGAAACCTCATCGCGGGGCGCGAGGTCTTTGGCGTGGCTCCAGG
>DAHUXT010000280.1 GCA_027307065.1 Ktedonobacteria bacterium | reverse complement strand
GCACGCGTCCGAGCAACTGGTGGACGCGCCTCAACGCCTTCTTTCTGATGGGGCTGATGGTGCTCTACAACCCACGAGGACGCGAGCGTCTAGCACTTGGCACCACCTACGGCAGCGAGCCAGCCGAGACCTGGATGTCGATGGCAGAGCTTCAGCGGCGCTATGGTCGCCAGCAGCAGGGCGCCTCAATCAATACCGACGCCTGAGAAAACACTTGCCTCACCCCGCTCCGTTCTATTGGTATATGCCGCATATTGGCGGCAGGCTCCTGGACATCATGGCACTCATCTATCTATCGAAAGAAGCGAGTGTGCTGTATGCGTCTTCGGCTCAATCGGCCTTTCGCACTCATAGTGTTGATCATCACCATGCTGTGTGCTGGGTGCGGCGTCACCACATCGCGCGGCGAATTACCTGCCGTGCGACCAGCTACCCCGACGGCCGCGCCGTCCCTCGCCTGGCAGAAACGCTCGTTGCCAAGCGGCAACGCCGCCTGGACTATCTCTCCGATAGACGGGCAACACGTGTGGGCCTGCGCGCCGATACCGGGTACTTTCAGCGGCTTCACCGTCTGGGAATCGCAGGATGGGGCGGTCACCTGGTCGAAGATTGGCGGGTTTGTCCCTAAGACTCCCGAAGCGCCCTCATCGTGTGGGCTGAACGCGGACCAGCGCTCGATCAGCACCCTCGTCGCCGAAGTCTCTTGGGGAGCGGGCGCGGATAATACGCTACGCTCGCTCGGCCTGATTTCCACTGATAGCGGCGCGACCTGGCACCAACTGCCCGGCGATGTCGCCATTTCAAACGAGTCGACCGTCGGCGACAAAATCTACGCCATCCTCAACGATACCACTCTCAACGTGAGTGAGGGAACGATTCAACTGGTTGTCAGCGCCGATGGTATGCGCACCTGGCGGCCACTACGCCCGGCGCAGCTCAGCAATTCGGACGGTTTTTTTAACTTCCAGGTTGGTCCAACGCCCAACGAGATCATCGGTGAAACCTATCGCAACATGCTTTGGCGCAGCACTGACAGCGGCGCGACTTGGACGCGGATTCCTACGCCCGACCAGCAAACAGATCTAGCTCTTTGGCTGGCACAGTCGAACCGCTGGATGTTCTGCGGTTGGGCCGGAGGCGCGCTGCTTGTGACCACCTGCAGTACCGATCTTGGCAAGACATGGCCGCAAAAGCCTATGCTCAACGCGACGCTTTCGTGCGCGAACTGTGGCAAGGGTGGAACGCCCTACGCGACGACACAGTCGTGTTACCCCAGCGCCATCACCAGCGACGGCTCGCTGCTGGCGTTCTGCATCGATAGCACCGTTCACCTGCTCAGACCAAACGCGCAGCAATGGGTCACCCTGGGAACGGCGCCCGTCGCGGAACCCTCACTGCTGGTGGGCAATCAGCTCTGGTGCTTCGATCCTCAAGAAAAGGTGTTCTGGGTGGCAACACTGCCATCGTCATAGCTCGGCGTCAGGCGCTGGCAAGGTCTGTGAACGTGGCGAGCGCCGTTTGAAAGAACATGCCATCGCGTGTGGCTGTGGCGGCAGATGAGGCGACATTGAAGTCGTACGTGAAGCCTTTCGGTCCAGCAGGGAGTACTACCGCCCACTCGACGTCGCCTTCGCTGTTGGTAAACAGGTACGGTGGAATGGGCGTCGCACCGATGCAGAACGAGAACGGCTGTACGGACCAGTTCGAGAGCGAACCGGTTCCGTAGGGGGCAGGACGCGCGCCGCTGCCAACGTCTACTTCGATGGTAATCAACGGGGGGAAGGGATCATTGCGTTGCTTGCCGCTTGACGTGGCCAGTCCAACGCTTTCGGGCGCGAAGAAATCGACCACATGAATGCGCGACGGCGAGGTGAGCGATCCGGACCCGTCGGGGATGTACTCGAACGCTCCGGTGCGCCAACCCGGAGGAACGGCCATGCGGAAAGGATAGCGCGCATCGCGATACCACGACCACCCCTGAGGCAGCGTCTGCGCGTTGCACGTGCCCGCCCGAGTGGCAACGCTGGTGGCGCCCGCATGGGACGCGGATACGCTAGTGCGGCCGGTATCGCTCGTCGGCTGGCCGAAATCGCACCCTGTCAGCGCGCACACGATCGCCGTAGCTATCGCCATGGCAAGCCAGAGATTCCACCTTATTGGAATATGACCTACAAGACGCACGCGCGCCATCCCTTCATACGTCTCACGTAGGGCCGCAGCGACTGTTCCGTCACGCTATCTAGCATGACGTACTCGCGCTACGCGTGTGTTCTGGAACCTTACGCTGTGTGGGCCGACGAAGCGCTATTTGCGGAAGAGGCGGTCGTAATGCTCGCCGACCACTTCCTTCGGGAAGAGCTTGAGCAGGTTGAAGGCGGCGACGCCGAGCACGGCCCAGTCTATCGTCGCGTCCACCGGGAGCCCAAGCGCATCGAGCGCCCAGCCAACGCCGGGGATGCCCAGGCCGAAAATCTCGGCTGCGGACTCCGGGAAGAGCAGCGCCAGCAGCAGCGCGCCGAGGGCGCCAAAGAAGAAGAACTTCGGCAGCCAGTGGACGCGGGCATCCTGCATAATCGCGGAGACCAGCGCCGACGTTTTGCCCAGGTGAAAGAGGAGCGAGGCAGGCTTGACGTTTCCCTGCGAGGTCGTCTGAGTATTCGATGAAGATGGCATGGGTGTTCTCCCGTTCAATCGGACGAATCCGCGCGCCGCTGCGGGCAGTGCCCATGATGGTGGGTCGCGCCAGGCACACTCGGCACAGAGCGACGATCATCATGCCCATTGTAGACCCCGGCGGCGTTGCCGTCCAGAGTGCACAAGTATCGCGCCGAGTCATTCACTATGCCGTATGGTCTACGGATGGACAGCACAAAAGTTGAACTATTTTTCACGTTTGTGCTGCCATGATTCCCGAATGCGCCCATCACATCCTGCTCCCTGTGGTACGCGCACGTGGCATGCTCTTTTGGCAGTTTGCGCGGCGTCGGGTACAATGCATTGCAGCAAATGACAGCGTGCGTGTCGATGATGCGCGCATGAAGACGCGTCAAAAATCTCGATCGCGAGACTCCATCCCCGATGCGGAGGCGGATGGACGACACGGCACAGCTATAAGGAGCACTTTGGTGAAGATTCTCGGCCGAATGGCCGTTTTTCCTGAGATACCCGAACGTATTCAACGTCTGCGCGAACTCGCCTACAACCTCTGGTGGACCTGGAATCCGCCAGCGCAACGGCTCTTCGCCACCATCAGCCCGGAAATTTGGCAGTCCAGTGAGCATAGTGCCGTGCGCGTGCTGCTGGAGGTGGATGCGGGGCGGCTCGCGACGCTGGCCAGCGATGGCGAGTTCGTGGCGCGCTACGACGCCGTCTGCGCCGACTTCGATGGCTACATGCATCCAGCCGCGACGTGGTTCAGCCAGACCTTCGCCGACGAGGCAAACCACACGATTGCCTATTTCTCCGCCGAGTTTGGCCTGCACGAATCGCTGCCCATCTACTCTGGCGGCCTGGGCATTCTCTCAGGCGACCACTGCAAAGAGGCGAGCGACCTGGGGCTGCCGTTCATCGGCGTCGGATTTCTCTATCCGCAGGGCTATTTCCGCCAGCGCGTGACGGCCAAAGGCCAGCAGGAAGCCATCTACGAAAAGATGAACTTCTCCCAGGTCGCGGCGCAACCAGCCATGGATTCCGATGGGCACGAGGTGATGATCAGCGTGGACCTGCCCGGGCGCAAGGTGTACGCGAAGGTCTGGCGCATCCAGGTGGGGCGCATTCCGCTCTACCTGATGGATACCGACGTGGAGCCAAACGCGCCAGGGGATCGTGTGCTCTCGGCGCGGCTCTATGGCGGCGACCACGAGATGCGGATCGCGCAGGAGATCATGCTGGGCATCGGCGGCGTGCGGGCGCTACGGGCGCTGGGCCTCGACCCGATGGTCTGGCACATGAATGAGGGACACGCGGCCTTTCTGGAGCTTGAGCGCTGCCGCGAGATGGTGCAGGGGATGGACGTCAGCTTCGACGTCGCGCGTGAGATTGCCGCTGCCAACGCCATCTTTACGACCCATACGCCGGTGGCCGCGGGCAATGACGCCTTCAACTATGAGCTGGCGGACAAGTATTTTGCCGATTTCTGGCCACAGTTGGGACTCGATCGCGACCAGTTCCACGATCTTGCCCGCGAAGAGACAAGCTGGGGATCCGTCTTCAGCATGACGGTGTTGGCGCTACGGCTCTCGACGTTGCGCAATGGCGTCAGCAGACTGCACGGCGATGTCTCGCGCAGGATGTGGCAGTTCCTCTGGCCAGAGTTGGAGGTGGAGGAGACGCCAATCACCTCGATCACCAACGGTGTGCATACGGCTACATGGGTCGCGCCGACGATGGACGCGCTCTATCAGCGGTATCTCGCCGAAGACTGGTACGCCCATCTGGACGACCCAAACCTCTGGGAACATGTGCGCCAGATTCCCGATGAGGAGCTGTGGGACGCGCACAACCAGCTCAAAGAGGAGCTACTGGGCTATGCGCGGGCGCGGCTGGCGCGGCATGTGCGGACATGCTGCGCGCAAAGGGATATGCCGGATCGGTCACACTGGCAGGGGACGAAGAACCAGGACCGGTAGACCGTCCCAATCTATCCAAGGATTTTCTTGCCGGTACGGCGA
>DAHUXT010000027.1 GCA_027307065.1 Ktedonobacteria bacterium | reverse complement strand
GGACGCGTGCCCTGCTCGCCATCACCGGTTGGCGGCTCGTTCCGCGACTCGGTCTGTGGCTCGGTCTGTGGCTCGTCATCATCTTGAGGCGGTCTATCCAGGGATGTATCATCACGCATCAGATGTCTCCTCAGAGCAGATATATGGCAGCGCACCTCGGGCTGGTTCGATGACGTTCGCCAACGCGGATATGTACGCGATGATAGGCGCGCCAGACATCTCACGCTGGCCAATCTCGGCGTCACCAGCGGCAGTATCGGGCGCGTGTTCTGCCTCGCCAGACGATGCGACTGCTCCAGACTTGCGCGGCAAAGTTATCCTTAGAAAGCCGTTGCGGTAGGCGGCGCTGGCCATCTCGGCGTCAATTGGCGTAGATAAGTAGGCATCAGCACGAAATGGGCCATAGCGTATCTGGGCTTCGCGGTAATAGGTCGCCTCGTCGTTTTCGCTATCATCTATCCGCTCGCCAATGACCACGATGGCATTCGGGTAGAGTGTAATCTGGACGCTTTCCTCGTCCATGCCAGCAAGCTCGATCTTCACCAGCACTGCATTGGGCGTCTCGTGGATATCCATCGACGGTCGCCAGAAAGGGGCTGCCCTCAAAAAAGTAAAGCGCTGACCCAGCGGAAACGCGCCGCTCCCGAGTTCGTCGTACGGGTGCTCCAGGCTAGGCGCGGCGCTGCCGGATTGATAGATCACCGAGTGAAATCGTAATCGCATAACCAGTGCTCCTCAGCGAAACGCGCCATTTCATGGCAGGATGTCGCTTGGGCCGGTGGCAGGATCAACGTGAAACGCCGACACGCCCCCGGCCGGTATCTTAAAGAGTATACGCAGCCACGAAGCAACCTGGCCAATCTCGCCGGTTTTGGTTGCTACCGTGCGGCTCAGGCTACTCTAGTGTAAGGGGTAGCTCTTGCTCACCCGCGGCGAGTTCATCCCGGCACGTGGAACACAGCGGATGAAAGTCCGCTGCCTCCTCGAGCGCGTCTGCGGGGGCCATGGTGGCCTCGCCTTCAGGCACTGGCCTACCACAGCGCGAGCACTGGACATAGTGGGTATGGCCCAGCGCTTTACGGAGTCCGATCTCATCTTCTTCCACGGCCAACCTCCTGTCGTTGTCGGCGCATGTGATGTGCACTCCGAGATGACAACAGTTCTCACGCCGTTTATTACCCCGTTGTGGGAGTACTCTGAGAGGGGCATTCGCATTATGGCACATTCGCCCGAACGCGGCAGAGGTCGACACGCGTCCAGCTATCCTCGCGGCAACGTTCGTTTCATTCAGGCGCGGGCAGAGAGGCGAGCAGCGCCCGCGCATACGCCTCCACGACCGATTGGCAGTCGAAATAGGTGGCTTCGAACATGATCCGATACTTGCACTTCCAGCGGCGGGCAGCGGCAGGCGGCAGCCGATAGAGCGTGTAGCCAGGCAGATGCTGCTCTAGCAGTTGTCGGAGCGCCACCTCATCGCGCACCGCGATTCTGCGAGCCTCTAGCGCCGCGTCTACATCCGCGGGGAGTGCTGGCGCGTTCTGTGGCTGCATGCACGCCTCGATGTGCTATCGTTCAATCCGTCGGGCCGCCGCAACGTGACGCCTCACGACAGTGTAATCACTGTCTATGCTGGCACGCCAACCGGTGGGATGTCGGCGCGGGTGGGCATTGCAGAGATGAGGAGGCCAGGTGATAGGCGATAAAAATCCACGGACAATCGACGCAACGCACGCCACCCACGGCATAGGTATCGAGATCGGCGACGGCGGAATGCGCATGATCGCCGCGCGCGCCGACAACGGCGAGCGTACCAGCACTCGATGGCATCGCCGTCTTCACGCGCCGCCCTCGCCAGACGAGGCGCTCGCCACCATCAACGATCTGATCAGCGACATGCTCGCCGCGAAAAATACTCACCAGCCACTTGATGCGCTGGGGATTGCGCTCTGGGGTGACATCGACCCGGTGCGCGGCGTGATGCTCAGCGTGCCCCCGGCAATCGGCTGGGACGAGTACCCGCTGGAGGCTACTTTAACAAATCGCTGGGAGGTCCCGGTTCACATGCAATCGGCGGTGGCCGCCGCTGGGCTGGCTGAAACGATTTTCGGCGCTGGAATTGGCCATCAGGTTGTGCTGTACGTACATAGCGGCCGGACCATCGCCAGCGCCCTGATAGCTCGCGGCGAGATCGTGCCTGGAGCCAGCGGACGCGCCGGAAAACTCGGCCACTGGATTGTGCGCCCCGACGGACCCCGCTGTGCCTGTGGCCAACGCGGCCATCTCGATCCCATCGCATCGGCGCAGTCGATTGTGCGGACGACGATTGGGCTGGCGTCCGGATCAGACGAGAGCACGGCGTCGATGCTACGTGTCTCGGGCGGACGCGCGGAGGCGATGACCGTGCGCCAGGTCGTTCAACTGGTCAACGAAGGCGACCCAGCGGCGCGTCAGGTGCTCGACGCGGCGTGGGATGCGCTGGCGCTGGCGCTGGCCAATCTCGTGGTCGCGCTCGACCCAGATATCATCGTGATTGGCGGTCCACCGGCTGAGGCTGGCGACGCATTCTGTGAGCCGCTGCGCGAACGTCTCAGCGCCTTTCTAGCATCCTGGCGCGCGACACCTACTATCGCTCCGGGTAAGCTGGATTCGCATGCCGCGCTGCTGGGCGCATGCCGCATTGCCGTCCCGTGACAGAAGGTTCGCAGACGCTGCACGGGGGAGTCCTACTTGCGGGCGGTTTCGTAGCCGATTGCCAGCATTGATGGCATAATGCGACTGTCTGCATACTACACAGGCCAACACGCACCAACGATACACAGACTCTCAGCCGATGCGATGGACATTGGATGGATGGAGTGATATGGCAGGTAACATCACGGCAGGGTCAGAGATACCACTGAGTGGATTGCGACTGGCGGATCGATACGAATTGTCGGACGAGATGCCGGCAGGGGCGCTCTGCCGTATTGTTCGCGGCGACGACCTGACATTGCGGCGTCCTGTTGTGGTCAAGGCGATACGACCTGAGCACGCGGAGATGTACCTGGCGGCGCTGCGAGCGACCAGCGCGCTGACCCATCCAGCGGCTGTCACCGTCTACGACACTATCCATGAAAATGGCTGGCTCTTTCTCATTCAAGAAGCGATCTCCGGCCAGGCGCTTTCACGCTATCTGCGCCAGGGGGTTCCCGGCGAACGGGCCGTCGATCTCGCCTTGCAGCTTGCGCGGGCGCTCTCTTACACACACCATCGCGACATGGTTCACGGCGACCTGACGCCATCGGCCGTGCTGGTTGATCGGCACGCGACGGTGCGGATCAATAATTTCGGGCTTCCTCCCGACCTCGACTACTTTCTTGCGGAGGGTGGCGCTGAGGCGCAGGAACTGATTGCGGAGGGAACAACTGAGGGCGATGTGCTGGCGCTTGGGCTGTTGCTGCGGCAAATGCTCAGCAGCGCTGACATGGCCGGAGCGGAGCCGGGACAGCGCCAGTTGCGTCCGGAAATTCCAGAGGATCTGGCGCAACTTGTTCTCCGTTGCACAAATCCCAGTATGAAGGATGCCATCACCGACGCGACAACATTGGCCATCGCGCTCGAAGCCTTCGACGCGCAATTGGCGCATACTGGGGATGCGGCGGTACCGGCTACGCCGCCGATACTCCAGGCGATGTATGATGCCGAGACCGATCAGGCGCTATGGGCCATCGACCAGACGAACATTCAGCAGCAGGTATACAGCCAGCCACTTGACCATGCCAGCCACGAGCTTGGCTCGCGTTTCAATCGCGTCACCGATCCTGGCCACACCGACGGTGCAGCCACCCGCGCCACCGACGACGCCGCGCTCGCTATGCCGCCGCTTTTGCGACTCCCCACGCGACCACTGCCCCTGCAGATGCCATATCCTGATGGCGGCACACAGCCAGCCTACGAGCGCACCGATGAGCGCGACGACCACGCCGAGCCACATGGAGCGGCGTTGACCGGCATTATGGTCGCTGGCGTGATACTCTTCATCATCTTCTTCGTGATTGGCTTTCTTGGGCCATTCACGCTGGCCGGACGCTGAAACGGAGGTTGTAGACTTCCAAAGGGACAGCAGCGTACAGTACGGAGAACCATTATCATGGAACACCTGTGGGCGCCGTGGCGCATGGCATATATTAACGCCGACGGCGAGAACCCGAAGGGCTGTATCTTCTGCATCAAGGCGCAGGAAGATCGCGACGAGGAGAATCTGCTGCTCTACCGTGGCGAGCGCTGCTTCGTGCTAATGAACCTGTTCCCCTACAATAACGGGCACCTGATGATCGCGCCATACGCACACGTCCCCGATATCGAGCACCTGGACACCGAGACGCTGACCGAGATGATGCTTACCGCGCAAAAGTCGCTGGCCGCGCTGCATGCGGCACTGCATCCCGATGGCTTCAATATGGGCATCAATCAGGGCGCGGGGGCGGGCGCAGGAATCGCCGATCACGTGCATTTCCATGTGGTCCCCCGCTGGAACGGCGATACCAACTTCATGCCCGTCATCGCCGATATCAAAGTCATGCCTGACTTTTTGCAGAACACCTACCGCCAGCTCAAGCCGCACTTTTCATAACGCCTCCACCGTGCGATGTGGGCAGAGAGACCCGCTCCCGGTGTATAATGGATGTCGGGGCTTTTCAGCCTCCAATGACTGACGTGCGGCTGTGAGTCGCGCACGAGAGGAACGAGCAATGAATAGGCAGGGGCGCATTCGCCTGAGCACCATGGAGATCGTGTTGATCGCGACCATGCTCGGCGCCTTGCTGCTTGGATTGCTCCAGGCTTTCGCCGAGGAGCAGTCTCGCCGCGCGAGCATCGAGTCCGATCGCGAGCATTAACGCCTGCGACATAAGCGCCCCGTCCTCCTGACCAGCAACGTCTGGCAGGCTGTGGATGGGGCGTCTGTCTGCCCACCACGCGCGCCATGGCTGGGCATCGCACCACTACGATCGGACGCGCGCTCATCTTGATACATTCGGCGGGAGTACATACAGCATGAATACGGCAAGTATGAATAATCTCGAGCGCAAGCTGACAGCGCTTGAGCAGCGATACCAGGAGTTGCAGACAATCATGGCCGACCACGAGACGGCCAGCGACCCAGCGCTGCTGCAGCGCTATGGACGCGAATATGCCAGCATCACTGACGTGGTGGAGAAATATCGCGCCTTGCAAGGGGTACGCAAACAGATCGGCGACACCGAGGCGATGCTGGGCGATGGACTCGACGAGGAAATGCGCGCGCTCGCCTACGAGGAAATGGAAGAACTGCGCGCCCGCGAGGCCGAGTTGACCAACGAAGTGCAGATCGCGCTGCTGCCACGCGACATGATGGACGACCGCAACGCCATCGTCACGATTCAGGCGGGCGCCGGTGGCGACGAGGCTGGACTGTTTGCCGCCGACCTCTTCCGCATGTATCTGCGCTATGCCGACACCAAGCGCTGGACCGTCGAGGTGATGGATGAGAACGAGAGCGGCGTCGGCGGCTATAAAGAGGTCGTCTTCGAGGTCCGCGGTCGGGGCGCGTACTCCCGCATGAAATATGAGGGCGGAACGCACCGGGTGCAACGCGTCCCCACCACCGAGTCGCAGGGACGCATCCATACCTCGACCGCCAAAGTGATTGTCTTGCCGGAGGCCGAAGAAATCGAAGTTGAGATCAGGCCAGAGGACATCCGCGTCGATGTCTATCGCTCCACCGGGCACGGCGGCCAGAGCGTCAACACGACGGACTCTGCCGTGCGCATTACGCATCTGCCGACCGGGCTAGTAGTCACCTGCCAGGACGAGAAGTCGCAGCTCAAAAACAAAGCCAAGGCGCTGGGGGTGCTGCGCTCGCGGCTGTGGGACCTGGAGCAGCAGAAGCGCGACGCCGAGCTGGGCGCGGCCCGACGATCACAGGTGCAAACCGGCGACCGCAGTGAGAAGATCCGCACGTACAATTTTCCGCAGGATCGGCTCACCGACCACCGCATCAATATGACACTGCACAACCTGCCGCGAATCCTCGGTGGCGACCTCGACACATTGATCGATGCGCTCATCACATCTGATCAGGCCGAAAAACTCGCCGCGATGACCAACGACCTCGCCTGAACTGGCAGCATTTCCTGCAAAGGAGCAGTTTCGATGACCGAAGGCACGTCCACAACTGTCGCCGCGCACACCGCAATCGCTCCGGTCGAGCCACCTGAACGCCTGCTGATGGGACCAGGGCCAAGCAATCCGCATCCGTCGGTGCAACGGGCGGCATCGGCGCCTGTGCTGGGGCATCTCGACCCCGCCTATCTGGCGATTCTTGCCGAGACGGCCAAGATGTTGCGACAGGTGTTCGGCACGCGCAACGCGCTCACGCTGGCCGTGCCTGGCACTGGATTCTCCGGCATGGAAGCGTCACTCTGCAATCTGCTGGAGCCTGGCGATGCGCTGCTCGTGGGAGCGGCAGGCTTTTTCGGCGCGAAGATGGCGGAGATTGGCGCGCGGTGTGGCGCTCATGTGACGACGGTGACGGGCGAATGGGGCACACCAATACACGTCAATGCGCTTCGTGCAGCGGCGCGAGATCTGGGCCGCGTCAAGGTGATCGCGGTGGTGCTGGCTGAGACATCCACAGGTGTGCGGCAGCCGCCAGAAGACATCGCCGCGCTCGCCCGTGATCTGAGCGCGTTGCTGGTCGTGGACGCGGTCACAGCGCTTGGTGGGATGCCTATCCCTGTGGACGAACTTGAACTCGACGCCGTCTATAGCTGCACGCAAAAGTGCCTCGGAGCGCTTCCAGGGCTTTCACCGATCACGCTGAGTGAACGGGCAGTGCGGGCCATCGAGCAACGCAAACAGCCCGTGCAAAGTTGGTATCTCGACCTCCTGGCGCTCCAACGCTACTGGAATCCGCCACACGCCTACCATCACACCTCGAATGTCTCACTTGTCTACGCGCTTCATACGGCATTGCGGCTGATGCTGGACGAGGGGCTCGACGCTCGCTATGCCCGGCACGCGCTCCACGGCGAGGCGCTTCGGGCGGGCGCGGCGGCGCTCGGCATGACGCCATTGGCTGCGCCAGAACACCAGCTGCCGATGCTCGCGGCGCTCCAGTTTCCAGCCGGTGTCACCGATGGCACGGGATTGCGCAGGGCGCTGCTCGACGAAGACGGCATCGAGATCGGCGGTGGCCTGGGTGACTATGCCGCTCGTGTCTGGCGTGTCGGGGTGATGGGCTACAATGCCGAGCGGCGCAACATACTGCATCTGCTTGGTGCATTCGAGCGGCTGCTGCCCCGCTTTGGGCACACTTTCACTCCGGGCGCGGGTCTCTCCGCGGCAGAAGCCGTGTACGCCGCACAGGACAGTCAGGTGTAGCGCACAAGCGATTACACCATTCAAGCGCATCTCAGGAGCAATCAATCATGCCAGCACCGCAGAAGCTCGCGAACCCACAGGCTATCCGTGCCATCTTCTTCGATGTTGGCTTTACGCTGCTCGCGCCTCATCCCTCGGTGTTGCATATCGTCACAGAGGCGTGCATGCGCCAGGGTATTGACATCGACACGACCTGCCTGCGACAACAGCAGAGGCACGCCGAGGAGTATCTGCGCCGCTCCACTCGGGCGCAGCCATGGACCTGGAGCGATGAGGACGCCATCAACGCGACCTGGGCTGGCTACTTTACCGAACTTCTGACGCCCTGCCTTGCCGACCAGCCGGAGCGTCTCGAATCCTGCGTGCGTGAGTCGGTGCATGCCTTCGACGACGCCGGCAACTATGCGCTGTACCCCGATGTGCTGCCATGTCTCCAGGCGCTTCACGATCACGGAATGAGACTTGGCGTTATCTCAGACTGGGGCATTAGCCTGAGCCTGATTCTGCGCCACCACGACCTGGTACACTTCTTCGACTTCGCGGTGATCTCCGCGCAGGCACGGCGGGCAAAGCCGGATCCACAGTTGTTCCAGACAGCGCTCGAACGCGCGGACGCCATCCCCGACTACACCATTCACATCGGCGACTCCTACGTGCTGGATGTGCTCGGGGCGCGTTCGGTTGGCATCACGCCAATTCTGCTGGACCGCCGACGCGTACACGATCCCGCGCACATCGACTGCCTTGTCGCGACGACGCTCTACGATCTGCTCGACTGGCTCCAGATACCTCGCCCACCGGCAGCCGAGCCAACTACTCCGTGAGTGAATCGCCAGATGCGTTGTCTTCTACAAACGCGGAGTCCACATCCGGCCCATCTGGCGAGAGCCGCAATCGCAACAGGAAATCGGGGTTGTACTGGCGGAAGCAGTGTCCGCATGAAACCGGACGGGCATAGCGCCGCACGCGGGGATATTCGCGCTTGCAGCGTGGGCAATAGTAGAAATATTTGTAGGGACGGATGCTCCGTATCGCCTCCTCGCGCCGTCGTGTCTCCTCCGCCAGCTCGCGCCGCAGCGTCTCTGCATCGCGTCCGGTGATCGCAGCCTCGTCCACCGAAATCGAGTCGTTGCCGTGAAACCGGTGCTTGCGTGGGCGTCCCTGCACGCGGTCGGCCAGATGGATCAACTCGTGGGCGACCGTCACCTCGATGCCGTGCGCTAGCATGCCAGGCTCAATAAAGATGAGATGGCGGAAGTCGCCTACTGGCGCGCGATGATACTCCGGGTCGCTGGCAAGGCTCGCCACACTCTCGGCGATCTCACCGAATCCCGGTAATACTGGCTGATGTGGCGGGGAGGACACACGCGCGGACACGTGACCGCCTGGCACGCCCCTGGCGTTATCCTGGGAGACCATCCGATCAATGGCGCCGCTTGCTGACCCACTCAGCGGCAGATAGCAGTAACACCCCAGCGCCATCGACTGTAGCCGCCGGCCGGTCCATACGGCGAACTCCTGCCGATCCTCGGTGATGGCAAGGTAACGCAAATGGCCCACTGGGAGCTTGAGCTTCCTCCAATAGTGGGCAAGCCAGTAATCCACCTGTTCGCTGGCGTGAATGAGCGGCAAGACTTCACGTGCTGGTGGATGGGGGGAATCGAGCGTTGACTGTGCCATTCCTGCCGTTATGACAGCACTGAGACGCGCGCTGTCACATCCTCCCTTCCACGCCCAAACCTCATCCGAATCGAAATGTGTGCGCACCAGCTTGCGATTGTCGTGCGACTTCTCTCTTCAATAACGGGTGACCACGCGAGAAGTAATAACCAGCCCATTTCTACTATTCTGCGTAGACGTCAGACAGGCGACGAGACGGGTGCATCGTCCGTGGGGCTCTCACTGACAAGCGATGCGTATCCCTCCCGCCGCAGTCGCAAATCATACAGCACCTCGACGCAGGCAATCGCCCCAAGCGGCGACATGAGCGCGGCGACGACGGGTATGATCACCAGCGTCGCAACACCCAGCGATGCGTATTGCAGCAATCCTACCGCGAATGAGATGCCAAGTGTGCAGAGCCACACAGCCACGAGCGGCGTAAATGTGTGCCCCCACGATCCGCGGGTCAGTTCCCAGCTTTTGCGCACTGCCGCCCGTGGCCCGACATGCTCGGTTGCGGCGATGTACGGCGAGAGCAGCAGACGAATGAACACGTAGATGGAGCCGACGCCGCAGGGCAAGAAAAACAGCAGCGTCAGGCATCCCAGCACGCCAAATACGGCGGCTGCCTGCGACGATGGATCGAGCGCCGTCTGATCGGCGATGGCCGCGCCAAACTGTGTCAGAAGGACCGAGTAAAGAACTATGAGCGGCGCCAGAATGAGCAGAATAATCAATCCGACGAGCACGTTCGCGCCAATCGCCGGAATCGCACGGCGAAGTCCAGCGCGCACGTCATCGCGTACCTGCGGTGAGTGCCCATACAGCGCATTTCTGGCGGCATTGCCGAGGACAGCAGCGGACCAGCCGCCGATGAGCACACTGATGATCGCGGTCGCGGCGAGATTGAGCGCAAACAAGAGAAGAGCACGGCCGGCGGGCAATGACGAGCCGCCCAAGCCGAATGTTCCAGACGCGGCTGTGCTCGACGCTGGCGCAAGTCCGGCCCAGAGATTGCTTCCGCCTAGCACGGCAAACACGGCATCCACGATGCCGCTCACGATCTCAGGCACGATGAGCGCCAACAATCCCAGCAGCAACCAGCGCCGCCAGTGGACAAAGAACAGCTCGAAGGTCGCCCCGATGAGTTCACTTATGCTGCGCGGGCGTGGCGAAAGCCGGCCACCGGCCACTTTCGGCAGCGCGTACCCCATCTGCGGCGGAGGCGAATACGTTCCCAATGGAGGCGCGTACAGCCCTGGCTGTTCTTGAACGGTTGGGCGAGGCGCCCAGGGATTGGCGATAGCAGGCAAAGTCGTGTTCGAAGGGAGTGGAGGAAATCCAGGTGGGAGTGTGACCGGAGATTCAAACCCGGCTGGCCGCAAAGCCGGCCGGAGCCGAAACAGCGCTTCGAGCAAGAGCGCGCCGTCGCCTGGCTGCGCGGGCTGCAACTCAACCCCGAAGCGCTCATTCGCCACACGTAGCGCCACTGTCTCTGGATCTGGCGCGACCTGCCGCGCGTCCTGAATGTCGTTCAGCGCGAACTCGCGGTCGCCAACACGGAACGCGTCGTTGCTGACGGATGCCTGCGTGCCGTCGCGGAGCGGAATCGCGAGAAACGGCTGCTCACTCATTGCTTGTTCTCCTCGTGCGCGCCTGCCAACGTCCGGCGTATCGTATCAGCGATGCATCGTCTAGCGCAAGCAATCGGCTCGTGGTGGATCCAGCGTGATGAAATCGCCTGGGAAATCCGGACTGTGACCCCGCCGAAATACCGGAAAATATACCTTGACATTCGCTCGAATGGGCGCATATACTTGCTGGCATCTCCGAACGATGACCCTTTGGCGGGCCACCTGGCCCCGCCAGTTTTTTATGCTGAAAGCCGGAAAAAACCGGTACAGCTCCGAACGGTCGCATCGCACATTGGTCAGCGCAATGTCGCATTGATCCGCGATGAATCATCTTCCGCATGGAGCAGGCAAGGAGCATTGATTATGGCTACGAATGCATCGGGCAATAGTCACGCAGGACGTGCCAACGAGGCAGAACGGATTCCTCTTACGCGTGAGGGGTACGAGGAGAATAAAGCCCGCCTTACCTACCTGGTAACGGAGCGCCGCCAGCAGGTTGCCGATTACATTCACGAGGCCAAGGAAGCTGGAGATATTTCCGAGAGCAGCGCCTACGAAGATGCGAAGAATCTTCAGGCAATGGTGGAAGGCGAGATCCAGGAGCTGCAGCACCTGCTCGAACACGCGGTTATCCTGGAGGCGCCGAAGCAGGTTGGTGGCAAGCGCTCTGTACGTCTAGGCGCCTCGATTGATGTGGAGACAGATCGCGGCACGAGCCGCACCTTCACCCTGGTGAGCAGCGCCGAGGCCAATTCGGCGACCGGCAAGCTCTCCGACCAGTCCCCGGTAGGTCGCGCGCTGATGGGCCACGCGGTTGGCGACAAGGTTGAGGTGACGACGCCGGGCGGCACGGTCGTCTATACGATCAAAGATATTCATTGATCGCAGTGCCCAAAGCACCGAAACGTCGCGCGGGTAGAACGCTGGCTGGAGTGATTCAGCCGGCGTTTTTGTGTCCGTTTTTGTGTCCGATAGTATGCCTGTGAACTGCCAGTTTCTCTCGCCTCGCAGAGAATACATCGTGGAGAATCCAGCGATTGACACCCCTGGGGTCGTGCCATATACTGTAATAGAACATGCGTTCATGTCGAGAGGATATATTGTATGGTCATGGCAGGATTGCTCTGGTATGACGATGACGGACGCCGACCACTGACGGCCAAGATTATCGAGGCAGCCGAGCGTTATCGCGAGCGCATTGGCTTCGAGCCGACAGTCTGCCAGCTACCACCTCAACAGTGGACGGCGCTCACGGCCGCCGTTGCCCATCCAAAACGCTCCCGAACGCCTGTCGTTCAGCTTCCGCGCAGTCTGCGCCTGGAATCGGACGAACACCTGAGCGCGAACTACTTTTTGCTCGGCATGGGCGAGAACGATCTCGTTATTCCCAACCCGTTACTAGCGCCTGACGATCCGCCTGTGGGTGCTCGTCGAGGCGGGCACGCTCGCGCTCCGCGTGTGCGCCAATCTGATCAGCCACCACGACCCGCTCAGCGCACGCCCGCCGCCAAGTCCGCTGCAATTGCAGTCGCCAGGGTGGAGGCGAACCCGCTCGGCCAGACACCAAAACCGCGCAAGGGTCACACATCCACCACCAGTGTGACGCCGCAGACGCAAGAACTAGCTATATCGGCGCCACAACCGACACGAGCGCGAGCCGCTAGGGCGCCGAAGATGCCAGCGCCACCCGCGCCGGTCACGGACATGAACGCGCTCAAGCCGAAGGTACGCGCCACAAAGCCTTCGGCCAAGATCGCGGCGAATGCGAAGCCATCTAGACAGAAACCTACCGGCAAGACCGCGAGCGCCTCAGTCGCTGCGGTTCCCCTTCCCGTCAGGGCAAAGAAGACCGTGCAGTCGAGCGCGGAGAAACCCATTGGGCGGCCTGCCACCTCGAAGGCGAAGGCAACCAAACTCATCCCATCCACACCGCATAAGGCGCATAAGGCGCATGTGGCACAGGTGTCGTTATGGGATTTTCCCGCCGCCACCGTGAATACACGCAAGCGGTCAAGCCGAGTTGACGCTTCGACGCCCGCGGCGGGATCGCACAGGCGCGCAGTGGCGGCTTCCAAGCAGCCAGAGACACGGCGAACGTCCGCGCCGCGCGGGACGCACGCGAAGGCCACACATCTCGTAGATACCAAGACGGCACAACCTGCGGCTACGACGGCCAACAAGGTTCGCGATACGTTGCGTACCTCAGCCAGAGTCAGCGTTGCACTAGAGAATGCTCTGCCAGGCAAACTAGCAAAAACGCCGAAAAAGTCCCAGAGAGAGGAGCCCGCTGCGCCATCCAGCGTCACAAAGACATCAGCGCCAAGGTCGGCCAGGAAGGCGCCAGTAGCGCCAAAGGCAGCGAAACCGGCTTCGTCCAGGTCTCGTGGGGCCACCAAGCCAGTCGCCACCAAGGCAAGGGCGAGTGTGGCGAACCACAAGCCAACCTCTGTACCAAAGGCTGCCGCCACCCCAGCGACCAGGAAGTCGCCCGCGTCTGGACCCGCCCAGGCAACGCCACCCCCGCCGACGACAACCCGCCGAGGTCTGGCAAAATCTGCGTAGGAGCGATGTGTGACCCGCTTCCTCTGAGCCGCCAACCGCCCGCTATCTCAGCAGGAACCCGGCGGAATGCGGTACTATAGAGTGTGCATCGCGCGCACGAAGCAACACGTGGCGAACAGTCAAGCGCGCGACCACGCGACGGAGCATGCACAACCGCATCGACTGAGGGAGACGGCATGATTGAGCGCTACACCCGGCCTGAGATGGCGCGGATCTGGTCAGACGAAAACAAACTGGATACCTGGCTGCGTGTCGAATTATTGGTCAGCGAGGGCTGGACACGCGAGGGAGTTATCTCCGCCGAGGATATGGCAAAACTGCGCGAGGCTACCTATGATCTGGCGCGCGCACGCGAATTGGAGCGGGAGATTCACCACGACGTCATCTCTTTTCTGCGCTCCGTGCAGGAACGTCTTGGTCCTGAGGGTCGTCTGCTGCATCTTGGGCTCACCTCCTCCGACATGCTCGATACCGCGCTAGCCGTGCAATTGGTGCAGGCGGGGGCATTGCTCCGCGAGCAACTCGACGCACTGATCGAAACCACCATCACGGCGGCACTTCGCTACCGCACCACGCTAATGGTCGGACGCACCCACGGTATCCATGCTGAGCCGACGACGTTTGGCTTCAAACTGGCCATGTGGGTGGATGAACTACGTCGCTGCCGTGCCCGGCTCGATCACGCCGTGGATACCGTCGCGGTGGGGGCGATTTCTGGCGCGGTCGGCACGCACGCAACGGTGCCGCCAAGCGTCGAGGAGTACGTCTGCGCTGAATTAGGGCTGACGCCTGCTCCGGTCTCTACTCAGATCATTCAGCGCGACCGGCACGCGGAGTTCGTCGCCGCGCTGGCCCTGATTGGCTCCTCACTGGATAAGATGGCGCAAGAGATCCGACACCTGCAACGCACGGAATTGGGCGAGGCATTCGAGCCCTTCGGCGCCAATCAGCAGGGATCGTCGGCGATGCCGCACAAACGCAACCCGGAAAAGTGCGAGCGCATCTGCGGGCTGGCGCGAGTGCTCCGGGGGCATGCCGTTACCGCGATGGAGAACGTCGCCCTCTGGCACGAGCGCGATATCAGTCACTCCTCCGCCGAGCGCGTCATTCTGCCCGATAGCACAGGACTGTTACACTACATGCTCTGGCTCTTCAACAGCGTGATGGAGGGGCTAGAGGTCGATGAAAAGCGGATGCTTGCCAATCTGAAGATGACGCGCGGCTTGATTTACTCCTCGCGCATTCTGCTTGCGCTCGTGGACAAGGGCATGGACCGCCAGGCGGCCTACAAACTGGTGCAGCGCAACGCCCAGAAGGTCTGGCGCGATGAGGATAAGAACCAGGGTCTGCTCGCGATGCTCAAGGACGACCCCGAAGTGATGGCGCACATCACCGCCGATGAGCTCGACGCGATTGCCGATCCCAAAGCGTATCTTGTCTACATCGATACCGCATTCGCGCGGTTGCGCCTGCTCTAGCGCAGAAGATTGCACCACAGAAACACCCCTCCCCAGCGAATCCGGCGGGAAGGGGCAGATGTCATATGTGTCGGTCAGCGGCTACGGGCGACTACTCACCGGGCGCTCATTGAGTAGTCGTTCCCGAAGCGCGTGCTCGCCCTCTTCGGTGACCAGCGCGAAGATGTGATCTTCCGGCAAAATGACCGTCTCTCCGGTGGGGGTGAGGTTGTTTTCGCCGCGCACGATCAATGCGAGATTGACCGACGTCGGCAACGTCATCGAGCGCACTGTTTTGCCCGCCGCGGGCGATGTCGGCGGCACTGTCAGCTCCACCAGCCCAAGCCCGGCGCGAGTCAGCGTCATGAGCGGCACAAGGGTGTGGTGCGGCAGTTGCGCCTCGATCATGTGCAGGATAGATTGTGTGGGGCTGATGGTCACGTCGATGCCAAGCTTGCGGAACAGCCCTTCGTTGCGTGGATTGTTTACACGGGCAATCGTCGTGGGCACATGGAACCGTGCCTTGGCAACCTGGCAAATCACCAGATTGTCCTCGTCGTCGCCCGTCACCGCAATGACTAGATTCGCGCGCGATGTGCCGACATCAGCCAGGGTGCGTGCCTCACAGGCGTCGCCCCGTACGATTGACGGTCCCAGTTCATCAGTCAGGCGTTCGACCCGCTTGCCATCCTTCTCAAGCAACAACACCTCATGACCCTGTTCGAGCAGACCCTTCGCCAGGTAATAGCCTACCTGGCCGCCACCGCCAATAACGATATACATAAAACTAGCGATTCTCCCCCGTGGCGGCCTTGGTAGACAGCGACTTTTCGCGCTCGCCGAGCGGCATGCCCCGTCCCTCCGCGATGGATTGCACAGCGGATTGAACGCGCGGCGCCTCGTTCAAAATGGCCGTTTTCAGCAGCTTTGCCCCAACCACGGTTGGTGATATGCTCTCCAGGCCAAGCGCATTATAGGTTTCTTGCCGAATGGGATCATAGATGCGGCAAATCACTTTGTGTACCCCGAAGGTATATTTGGCGACCTGGGCAGCCAGGATATTGCGGTTGTCGCCATTCGTAACAGCCGCGAACGCATCGGTTTCTTCTATGCCAGCGCGGATGAGCACGTCTTCGTCGGTACCATCGCCGACGATAGTCACGCCCTCAAAGTCGGCGCCTAGACGGTCGAATGCATCTGAATTAAGGTCGATCACCGTAACTTCATGACCATCTTTGTTCATGAGATTGGCCAGAGTCGCCCCAACGCGACCACAGCCAAGGATTAGCAGTCTCATTTTCCCTTCTCCTCCGGGGGACTCCCGGAGCATCCATCGTGCGCCATTGCGGTTGAATACTCATCCTCGTAGGCAATGTGCGCCAGCCAATTATACACGGCGATGCATGGTTTATGCCAGTTTATACCGTTTATAGCGTTTACGATGGACCCGCACCAGTGGTGGCAATCGTCACGCTGACATGCCTGTCTCGTACGACTATACCTAATGCATGTCTCAGTCTGTGAATATCATCTTCCGATGGGAGAAAATACCCCCTCAACCAGCCGTTTAGCCCCTGGGTCATTTGGTCAAGCGAAGCGTGTTACGTCGCGGCGCCGAATATCAACAACTGTCCCCACCATGCATCCTATGCGCGATGGGGACAGTGGCGACCATGCCGAGGCTCCTTCTGGAGGTAGCCGCTCTCAAAACGAGTATCAGTACGCCTTGGCAAAGACAGCCCACGCCGACGATGGGCGCCCGCAATGCACGCACGCGCCGTTCCCCTCCGGTTGCTCCAGAGGCAGGCAGCGAATGGTCGCCTGTGTCTCAGCTTTGATCTGCGCCTCGCATGCCGCGTCGCCGCACCACCACGCCTCCACGAAGCCCAGCCGATCGCGATCGGCCATCAGGGTCTGGAACTCTTCGTAGTCATTGGCGGTATACGTGCGCCCTTTGCGGAATTCGAGCGCCTGATCGTAGAGCGTCTGCTGAATCTCAGCCAGCAACGCGCTGACACGCTCGGCCACCGCTTCACGCGCGACGGTGCGTTTGTCGCTGCGATCTGTGCGCGGTACCAACACAACCTGGCCGTTCTGTGCATCGCGTGGGCCAATCTCGATGCGTACCGGGACACCGCGTAGCTCCCAATGGCTGTACTTGAAGCCAGGCCGCTCTTCGCGCCAGTCCGATTTGACACGCACACCCGCCGCTCTCAACGAGCCTTCAACCTCGGCGACCAGTGTAGCAACCGCCTCGCGCTCTTCATCCTTGCGCCAGATCGGTACGATCACCGCCTGAATTGGCGCGACACGCGGCGGCATCCGTAGTCCGGAGGTGTCGCCGTGTACCATGATGACGCCACCGACCATGCGGGTGCTTGCCCCCCAACTCGTAGTCCACGCAATTTTGACCTCGCCGTCGGAATCCTGGAACTTGATGTCGAAGCTGCGGGCGAAATTCTGGCCGAGGTTGTGCGACGTCGCAGACTGGAGCGCCTTGCCATCGCCCATCATTGCCTCGAGCGAATAGGTACGGAGGGCGCCCGCGAATTTCTCGCTCTCGCTCTTCAAGCCCGCGATGACCGGAATCGCCAACTCTTTTTCCAGAAAGTCCTGATACACCTGCTGGAGTATGAGCATCGTCTCCGCCTGCGCCTCGTCCTCAGTGCGGTGAACTGTATGGCCTTCCTGCCACAGAAATTCAGTGGTGCGCAGGAACGGTCGGGTGCGCTTCTCCCAGCGAACGACATTCGCCCATTGGTTGTAGAGCAGCGGCAGATCGCGATAGCTCTGTACCCACTGCGCATACATGTGTCCAATCACCGTCTCGGACGTTGGGCGCACGAAAAGCGGCTCGGCCAGTTCTTCTTTGCCCGCGCGTGTCACCCAGGCAACCTCTGGCGCGAATCCCTCCACGTGCTCGGCTTCGCGTTCCAGAAAGCTCCGCGGGATGAACAGCGGAAAGTAGGCGTTCTCATGTCCCGTCGCCTTGATGCGGTCGTCGAGCAGCCGCACCATGTTCTCCCACAGGGCGTAGCCATAGGGGCGAATGACCATGCAGCCGCGCACCGGCGATTCATCAGCCAGTTCGGTTTTATAGACGAGATCCTGGTACCACTGCGCAAAATCGTCGCGATCGGCCAAATCCTCGACGAACTTCTCGTCTGCCTTCGCGTTGATGTGTCCCTTGCTCTTCTTGTCGGTATTCCCTGCCATTGTGTTGACCTTTCCCCGCTCACGCTCCGGCTACTTTCGCCAGCCATCACGCACACTAAAAAAACCCACCCTGACCAGACTGTTATCTGGAAGGGCGGGCATTCTCCCGCGGTACCACCTGCCTTCGGATGTCGCCAACTTCTGCCTCATTGGCGCATCCCTTTGTGCGCGCCGCGCAGCATAGGCTTTGGCGGCACGCAATCCCATGATAACGGTGGATGTCCGGTAACCTTACCCTCCGCTTCACCCTTGGCATCGCGGAGATTCGGCTACTGCTCACAGGGTGGGTTCGGCGAAGTGTCCGGCGCCGGCTCTCACTCTCCCGACTCGCTGCTGTGCCTGGTGCCTGTCGCCTACTGATCCCGATCATTGCGGATATATTCTGATGAAAGTCTATGCCCTGGCCGAGAGAACGTCAAGAATTATGAACATCTTCAGCAAGCTCAGTACTCTTCAAGAGGGGCAACACCACCTCAAATGTCGTCCCTGAGCCGGGCGTCGAGCGCACGTTGATGTGGCCGCCGTGGCGCTGAACGAGTGTGTGGGTGATGTGCAATCCCAGGCCCAATCCCACGCGGGGCCCAGACTGCACATCGATGCCAGGCACGCGGTAGAAGCGATCAAACAGGTGCTTGATATTCTCCGGCGGAATCCCTACGCCCTTATCGACTACACGCAGATAGGCCGTCGACTCGTCGGCACTGAGCGACACCTTGACGGGCACCCGGTCGGCGCTGTACTTGATTGCGTTAGCCACCAAATTGTCGACCACCTGCGAGAGACGGAACGCGTCGCCCCGAACCACTACCTGACGTTTCGGCGCCGAGAGGATCACTTTACGACCGGGATTCGCTTCGGTCTGCCCTGCCACCGCTTCACGCACCACCATCGCGAGGTCGCACGGCTCCAGCGCATAGTCCAGCGTCCCAGTGCGGATGCGCGTCGTGTCGAGCAGGTCTGACACCAGCGTGTTGAGCCGCTGTGCCTGCCGATACATCCGTTCGAGCCCGGTCGAGAGCTTCTCCACGTCAATGCCTAGTTCACCATGCGCGTTCTTCTGGCGGCGGAGAAATGCCTGTAGCGTTGCCATGATGGTCGCCAGGGGCGTTCGTAGCTCGTGCGCGGCGATGCCGATGAAGTCATCACGCTGCCGCTCCAGTTCCTTAATTCGCGTGATGTCTTGAAACGCCGCGACTGCGCCCGTGATGTCACCTGTGGACTCGAAATCAACCGGAGCGGCGCTGGTGAGCAGATCAACCCGCTCCGAATCCGGCCGTTGGAAAACCAGCTCCTCACCGAGGACCGTTTCACCATGGAGTGCGCGTACAATCGGAAGCTCGCTCGTGTCGAGTCGGCGCCCATCCAGCGCATACGTAAATGACGCGCCGACTTCAGGCGTGTCGGGATGAACGGTTGGAAGCTGCTTTCCGATAATCTGTTCGGCAGCCGCGTTGAACACGATAATCTTTCCCGATTTGTCGACCAGCATGACGCCTTCGGGGATTGCCTTGATGACAGCATCCAGTTCTTTCGCGCGCCGACGTGCCTCGTTTCGCGACTCGACCAGCTCAGTGACCTCGAACGCGACGCTGAGCAACTCAGTGACATTGCCCTGTTCATCACGCAGCGCTGACAAACGCCAACGGAACCAGCGCTGACTAGGGTCAGGAGGGATGGCCGCCGCGAATTCGTCAATGACAAACGGCTGACCCGTTGTTCGCACGCGCTCGTGGATTTCCAGCGCCTGCGCGAGGGTTTCGCCTTCGAACAGATCGCGGAGCCTCGTGCCGACGATACTACCGCGCGAGAGCGAATCGTTTCCTAGGAGTCTGAGGAAGTTTTCGTTGTGTTGAATGCAGCGGAAGTTGTCATTTGCGTCGAAGATTGCCATTCCACTAAAGGTATTTTCGATCATCGCCTGAGCAAGTGTTCGCTGGTGCGCCTCTTCGTGACTCAAGTGGTGTTGCTCGCTGATATCCACAAACGAAACGACCGCGCCCTGAATGGCTCCATGTTCATCGCGCAGTGGCGACGCGCTGCAACGCAGCCACGTGTCGTGGCCATGCTGTCCCTTGATGATGCATTCCATGTCTGAAATCGTCTCGCCATGAAGCGCGCGCCCGAATGGGGACATTTCCAAGGGCATGACATTGCCATCCGGGCAGCGTAATGTATACCGCGAAAAGCGCTCCCCCTGTGGCTCACCGGGGATAGCTGGACTTCCAATGATGCGTTCACCCGCTGGATTAAGCCGGACCAGCACGCCTTCACGGTCGTATATCGCGATCCCGCTGGCCATCTGGTCGAGAATCGTATCAAAGCCGGCAGGCACCACGCGCGTCGAATCAGCGGTTTCCGTGGCAGCGGAGGCATCGGGGGTTGCCCGCAGCATGGCGCGCACCGTGCGCCCGAGAGGGGTTTCGGCGATGTCAAACGACTCGCCAGCATACTCGGTTTGTTTGAGCACGCCAGCAGCGGTGAGCGCTGCGAGATTCGCGGCAAGTTTGGCGTCTCTGAGGCCACTGGCCGCCGCCAATGCCGACATAGTCAACGGCCCGCGCGACTCCGTGAGCGCCCGCAAAAGCGCTATGCGAGCGGGATCGCCAAAAGCCGCGGCGACCGCGGCGTCCTGATCGGCTTGACGGCGCACCTGTTCGTTGGAGACTGCCATCGGCCAGGCCCTTTCGCGTTTCTTGACAGGCTTCTTGTGATCACGGGAATTGTGCGCCATCGACGCTTTCTTGATAGAAGTGTCTCTACACTATACAGTAGCAAGGTCCGTTTCGGTCACCGGCGCTTGCCGCCCGAGACGCTGTAACGCAATGTCGAAGAACTTGCGTGACCCCGTACGTAAGAGCGACGGATTCCGCTTGAGCACGCCCAGAAACAGGCTCACACTATAGTCGCCACGGAGCAAGTCCGCCGCCTGGCCTGGCGTCAGCCGCCGCAACAGCTCTATTCCGTGATCCCATTGCGCGTCCGTCCAGCGGGCAATACGCTGATTGGCGATATAGGAGATATCCATCTCACGCCCGAAACGCGCGCGCCACTGGCGATCGTAGCGGCTGAGAAACGGCGCACTGCTATCCCCAGTGCGCGCGGACTCCGCAGCGACGGCGCCTGCCATCTGGCCGCTGTAGACGGCGAAGCGAATACCCTCGCCGACCAATGTAGACCCGTGCCCAGCGGAGTCGCCTGTAGCA
>DAHUXT010000279.1 GCA_027307065.1 Ktedonobacteria bacterium | reverse complement strand
CGCTGGTGGGTGCGCTGGCCTTTGTCTTGTCGCTCACTCTGCCAACGCCAGATCAGCAGGCAGGAGCGCTCGACGACGATGACGATGCCTTCTCGCTCGCCGCCTTCATTGCCCCCTTCAAAGAACCGCGACTCTTTCCCTGGTATGCGGTCACTGTCGTCAACATGTTCTTTGTTGGCATCCTCTTTGGCTTCTTGCCGGTGCGAATATATGCCGGTGGCTATCCATTAGCGGTTACGGGCATCCTGCTCTCCGCCGTCGCGGCAAGCTATCTGCTCATTCAGCCGCTCGCTGGCTACCTCGCCGACACCATCAGCCCGGCCGCCACGATCCGCGCGGGCCTGCTCCTCGCCGGGGTGAGTATCGTCGTCATCCCTTTCGTCTCTGGTATCTGGCTCGGAGTCGTCGCAGTGGTGGCGGGGATTGGCGTGGGAACGGTCTGGACGAACACCGACACGTTGATTAGCACCCTGGCGCGCGATGGCAAACTTGGCGCGACAATGGGGGCGGCAGGCTCTTTCAAGGAATTCGGAGATATGATCGGGCCAATACTGATTGGCCTCATGTCTCAGGCGTTCGGGCTTCCGGTCGGCTTCGTGGTCTGTGGCGCCCTCGGGCTGTTATCTGTGCTGCTCATCAGCCGCAAGACCCTGGGACTCATCCCCCAGTCGGAATAGCGGCGTACATGTCAATTCGCTCAATTCGCCCGCGCCGTTTGGCCAGCGCATTTGCCAATTGGCACGCGATTCGCTATCGTACAGGCTGGCGTTGGCTACCTACCGCTGCCACCGCGTAGACTGGGAGAATGACATCGCGCATAGAGCGATGCCGAAGTGAAGGGAGCATTGCGTGCAGGACGATGGACCTCCCCTGCCGAATAGTGGACGGTATGACAGCGCAAGGCGGCCATCTGGTGGCATGCCAACGTGGCCAGAGCCGGATGCGCGCGCGCCGCGATACACCGCACCGGGAGGACGCGGTTCCTTGCTGGTCGGCGGCCTTGCCGTCAGCCTGGGAGCCAATGCGGCGCTGCTCATCGCGCTGCTCGTAGTGCTGCTGCTCGCGCGCACGGGCGCCCTCGCGCCGAGTCGATCCGCCGCGCAGGCCACTTCGGGAGTTGCTTCGTCCAGCCCAACGGTGAACGGCAGGCCAACGCCCAGCCCAACCAGCGCCGCGCTGACAAACGGCTCGTTCCAGGTCACACCAAGCAGTGTTCAGTTAGGCTGCGACTCGGGCCAGCAGACGCAGTTTGTCGTGCTGCTGAATACCGGCTCGGACGACATCCAATGGCAGGCCGAAATATCCCGCTCGGGAGACCATGCGCCAGTAGATGTGGGTCCAAATCAAGGCAACCTGAGGGCTGGAACCAGCATTGCGATCCAGATTCACAACCAATCTAATGGCGACAGCCAGCAGGGGACCATCACCTTCACTCCCGATTCACCCTCGGCTGGGCAGCCCCCCACCGTCGCGTTTTCGGCCGTGGGTTGCTAGCCAGCAGCATGCGCGTTACGGCTCGTTACGGTTCACACCGCATCGATCTCGCTGACCTCGTCATCCGTCAGGCGGAACGCGCCCGCGCCGATGACGCCCTCGGTCTGTTCCGGACTCCGGCTGCCCACGATGGCCGCCGTCACCGCCGTATTGTGCAGCGCCCACGCGATGGCAACCTCCCCTGGCGAGCGGCCATGCCGTTCGCCGATCGCCCGCAGTCGCTCTACCAGTTCCAGATTCTGCGAGAGGCGGGGCTCCTGGAACTCTGCGCCATGCTTGCGCCAGTCGTCCTGGGGCATCGCCGCGACTCGTTCGCGGGTCATCGCGCCAGTCAACAGGCCGGAGGCCATCGGGGAATAGACGATGACGCCGATGTTGTGTTCACGCGCATACGGCAGAATCTCCGCCTCAACGTCGCGCTCGAGGAGAGAATATGGCGGCTGCAGCGTCTCGACAGGCGCAATCGCTGCTGCCCGCTGGAGCTGCTCGACGTTGAAGTTCGAGACGCCGATGTGCCGTACTTTGCCCTCACGCTTGAACTCCGCCAATGCCGCCCAGCCTTCTTCGATCTCCGGGTCAGGGCTCGGCCAGTGAATCTGGTAGAGATCGATCGCGTCCACCCGCAGACGACGCAGGCTCGCCTCCAGTTCACGGCGCAGCGAGTCGCGTTTCAGGCTGTGGCCGACCTCGCGCTGATCGTTCCAGATCATCGAGCATTTCGTGAAAACATAGGGACGCTGCGACATGCCGTCGAGCGCGCGCGCGACCATTTCCTCCGAGTGGCCCAGGCCATACACTGCGGCGGTGTCGATCCAGTTGATGCCGAGGTCGAGCGCGCGATGGATGGCCGCGATCGACTGCTGGTCGTCCTGCGAGCCCCAGCCAAACTCCCAGTTGCCGCCACCGATGGCCCACGCGCCGAAGCCAATCGGGGTGATCTCCATTCCCGTCTTGCCAAAGGGTCGTGTCTCCATAAAGGAACCACTATTCCTTTCTTATCATCTTCGCATGACAGATCGCGCGTCGCATAATAGCTGCCACACGCCCTTCACGTTGGAAAGCAATAGCGCGAGGCGGGCATGCGCGCAACAGGCGAGCGGCCCAATCGGCCAGTGATACACCTGATTCGCCTGGGAGCAAAGCCACGGGTGACAATTCGTAACGCTCGCCGTAACGGTGCGGGTACGTCGTGACAGGTATACTGTTTCGCAGAGCTGGGGAGATAGACGGGGAAAGCGGTAAGCTTCCCTGACATCTCCCCTGGCAGCTTCAGCCAACGCCATCGGGGAGACAGCGAACAGGATGAATCAATTGGCAGATCCTCAGACCAGCGCTGGCGCAACAGAGCCGACGCCCGCCGACGACTCGACCCGCCTTCGTGGCCGCGCACTGCTCGCTGCCCGCGCGCTGTCGTTTACCGTGGTGGGGCTGACGCTCGTAGCCTACCTGGTGGCGTTGCCGGGCCTCGTGGCCTATGTAGCCACACCCTGCGCAGACGCGCTCTCCTCATGCGAGATTTCCGCGCAGCAGGTTGCCCCATTGGCCCAACTCGGTCTTACGCCACACACGCTGGGCGTCGCCGCTGCCGCGCTGTCGACCATGGCAATCCTGCTGGTGTACGGGGTGGCAATGCTGCTCCTCTGGCGTCGCTCGGACGACTGGGTGGCGCTGCTTGCCGCGATCACGCTGGTGCTGATGCCTGCAGCGTTCACGCCGACGTTGAAAGGCTTGCCCCGTGGCTTCGAGTGGCTCGCCGATCCCTACAGCATGGCGGCCTTGGTCGCGCTTTATCTATTGATGGGACTCTTTCCCAGTGGACGCTTCGTGCCCCGCTGGCTCTGGGCGCTGATACTGCTACAGGATGCCACCGTATTTAGCCCGCTCGGACACCTGCTCCCTGTTGCGTTCACGCTGATCATGATTCTCGTCGTCTACGGCGCGATCATCGGCGGCCAGATCTATCGCTACCGGCGCCTATCGACACCCGTGCAGCGTCAGCAGACGAAGTGGGTGGTCTCCGGCATTATTCTCACGCTGATCGTCAATCAGATCTTCTGGCAACCTGTTGCGTGGACGCCCGCGCTGCAACGGCCTGACTCGCTCTTTGTCCTCCTCGCGGCGCCAGACAGCTTCCTGATGATGTGCATCCTGACAGGCTCGTTTGGCATTGCCATTCTGCGCTATCGGCTCTACGACATCAACGTCATCGTCCGTCGCACAGTGGTCTATGGCGCGCTCACCGCGATTCTCGCGCTGGTCTATATCGCAGGCGTCATCGGCGCGCAATCAATTGTCAATACGCTGGCGCGGCGGCCAACGGGCGACACATCGCCAGTGCTCATTGTCATCACCACACTGTTTATCGCCACGCTGTTTCAGCCGCTACGCCGCAGCCTCCAGCGCTTCATCGACCGGCGCTTCTACCGCAGCAAATATAATAGCCGCAAGACGCTCGAAGCCTTCAGCGCGACGCTACGCCAAGAGGTTGACCTCTCGACGCTGACCGGGCAGTTGGTCACTGTGGTGACCGAGACGATGCAGCCAGAACACGTCTCGCTCTGGTTACGTGATGCCGAGCGCCAGGCGTGATGCCCGCCCGTGCAGTCCTCGCACAGAAGGAACGAGGTGGCTCCTGCACCAACAGAAAAGCGGAACGTCGTCGCCTCTATCTCCTGGCGCGATGATCTGCTGCTAATTTGCCGTCCAGATTTTCTGGAGGCGGGGATGCAGGCGCCAGCGTATGGGGCAGGTCGCATCCTGGGACGTGGAGGTAGCGACTTGCTTGCACACACAGCGATAAAGGCCGGGTGCTTCTGAGCTGCCCGGCCTTTACCCGCGATTACGTGATAGATGAAGTGCGATGCGCGTGCTACGCAGCCATCGCGGCTGTCTTGGGCTCAGTTGGGCCTGCGAAGATGTAGACCAGCATCGCGATTGGCGCAAAGAGAATCACGAGGATGAACCAGACCCACTGGCCGAGTTTCGCCGTCTTGATGAGCGCGCCAATCCACGCGATGATAGCAAGAACAGACGCGACGATGTAGAGCAGCAGAGATACAATCGCCATGATGCCGGCACCAGCGCCCAACGATGTGCTGTTCGTGCTTGACGCCGACGATGCAGCGCCACCGGCGACAATGAAGAGTACGATTCCGACGACGAAGATGATGATGCTCG
>DAHUXT010000278.1 GCA_027307065.1 Ktedonobacteria bacterium | reverse complement strand
CGATCCCAATGCTGGCTATGAGCCTGACACATCCGCGGTTGAGGGCGTGCGCGACTTTCTGCGGCGTGCCATCCCAGACGCGGCCGATGCGCGGCTGGCGGGGATAGATCGCTGCATGTACGATATAACACCAGACGAAGACTTCATCCTCGACGCGCATCCTGGCGGCAGTGGTGTCATTATCGGCAGCGGATTCTCGGGTCACGGCTTCAAGTTCGGCGTGCTGATTGGTGAGATGCTTGCCGCACTGGCCCGCGACGTGCCATCACCCGTTCCACTGGACCGTTTCCGGCTCAGCCGGTTCGCGAGTCGCCCAGCGGCCAGTGAATAGCCCGAATTTCGTTGACACTACCGCTCGCGTATCTGTACGATGGAACAGGTAGCAAATCGGCAATTGGCGAGGGGAGTTTTCGGGATGAGCACAACCGGGCGTCAGACCGCCAGGACCGTCGGGATCCTCTATCAGGAACACTCCGAGGGCGCGGGGGGCTTGGCCGCGACACTTGCCGCGCGCATGCGGGCGGAGGGACGCACCGTCTGGCAGGAGGCCCTGCTAAAGCGCGAAGTGCAGGTCAGTGATCATCTCGTTGGCACCGATATCGTGCTGGTGCTCGGCGGCGATGGCTCATTGCTCTCGGCGGCGCGCATGTGCGCGGAGGCCGGCATCCCACTGCTCGGCATCAACTTTGGCCGCGTCGGCTTTTTGACAGAGCTTGAACCAGCCGAGGTAGACCAGAAGTTGCCGCTGTATCTCAACGGCGACTATTGGCTCGACGAGCGCGCGATGCTCCAGGCCGAGGTTGAACTGGGCCGCGAGCATCATCAGTTCATTGCCCTCAATGACATGGTGGTCGTGCGCGGCGCGGCGCCACGCGTCATCCGCATCAAGGTCTGGCTCGACAGCCATTACTACAACACCACCGTCGCCGATGGCATCATCGTCTCGACCGCAACCGGCTCAACCGCCTATAATCTCGCCGCCGGGGGACCGATTCTGCATCCTCAGGTACGCAGCAGCGTGCTGACGCCCATCGCGCCGCATTTGGCAGCCGCCCGCTCGCTCATCTTGGAGCCAAACGCGATCACGACGCTGGAACTGCAGACTGGCTCCGATGGCGCGATCCTCTCGGCAGACGGCCAGCTTAACCTGACGCTCAGTGCGGGCGCGCAGGTCTTGATTCGCGGCTCGCAATTCGTCACACGCTTTCTACGCAGACGACCGCCGACCTACTTCTATCGCATTCTGTCGGCAAAGTTGCAGGATAACGTCTGACATGCTGATCGAACTGACGATTACCGACTTCGCCATCATCGACGCGCTGCATCTGCGCTTCGGTCCGCATCTCAACGTCTTCACGGGTGAGACGGGCGCGGGCAAGTCTATCATCGTGGACGCCATCTCGGCGCTGGTCGGCGAGCGCGTGGGGAGCGATGTCGTCCGCTCAGGCAGCGAGCGAGCTATCGTTGAGGGAGTCTTCGATGTCGGCCACCTGCTCGCCCAGGAAAGCGTCCCTACGGCGTCCAAGAAATCCGTCGATAACGACGACGCCGGCGACGACACTCAAGGTAACGAATCCGAGACATTGACACAGACGCTGTCCGATCTCGGCGTCGAGGTGGAAGATGGCACGCTGATTCTCACCCGTGAGATCGCGCGGTCGGGGCGTGGCATCCAGCGCGTCAACGGGCGGGCGACGCCACTCTCCACGCTACAGCGCATCGCCGCATATCTCATCGATATCCACGGCCAGAGCGCCCATCTGGCGATTCTGCGCCCAGAGCAGCACGTCTACTACCTCGACCGATACGCCGCGACCGAGGAACTGCGACGACGGGTGGCTGACTTGGTGAGCGAATGGCGCGCGACCCGCCGCGAACTGGAACGGCTACAGCAGGATGAACGTGAATTGGAACGCCAGCGCGACCTGCTCCAGTTTCAGGTGGATGAGATTACGGCGGCGAAGCTGCGCCCCGGCGAACTGGATACCCTGGAACGCGAACGCACGATGCTGGTAAACGCCGAGCGGCTTGGCGAATTGTGTGTCGCCGTGCATAGCGCGCTGGCGGGCGACGAAACCGGCGATGCGAGCGGCGCGCTTGACCTGCTGGCGACGGCACAGCGTGCGCTGGGCGACCTGCTACGCCTTGACGACAGCCTGCGCGAGCAACTGGGCGAATTGGAGCAGGCGCTTTACCTGGCGGAAGATGTAGCCACGGCGGTGCGCGCCTATCAGGAAGATGTTGCGGCCGACCCACAGCGGCAGGCCGAGGTGGAGGAGCGGCTCGATCTGCTCTCCAAGCTGCGGCGCAAATACGGCTCGACGATCGAGGATATCCTGGCGTTTGCCGAGGAATCCAGCCAAACGCTGGATACGCTTTCGCACCGCGAGGAACGCATTGCCGACCTCCAGCACAATGAGCTTTCCATTCGCGAACGCATCGGCGTGGTGGCCAGTGACCTCTCGCAGCGCCGCCAGTCAGCTGGGCAGTTGCTGGGCGCCGCCATGGAACGCGAGTTAGATGACCTCAACATGCAGCGGGCACGGTTCCAGACCGAGATTGTTCAGCGCCAGGCCGAGGACGGTGCTCCAGTGCCGCTGGATGGGCGTTCAGCATCGTGGGCGTTTACCGCGACGGGCATCGACAGTGTCGAATTTTTGCTTGCGCCCAACCTTGGCGAGCCGCTCAAGCCGCTGGCGCGCATCGTATCCGGCGGCGAGACGTCGCGTATCATGCTGGCGCTCAAGACAATCCTCTCCCAGGCCGATGCCGTGCCCATCCTCATCTTCGACGAGATCGACGCGGGCATAAGCGGGCGTAGCGGCCAGGTGGTCGGCGAGAAACTGTGGGTGCTCGGGCAGGGACATAAAGTGCTCTGTGTCACCCATCTTCCGCAGATCGCAGCGATGGCGGATACCCAATTCCGCGTGAGCAAAGCACTCTCGTCCAATCGGACGACGACCCAGGTAGAGCTGCTGCCGCCCGCCGAACGCACGAAGGAGTTGGCGCAGATGCTGGGTGGCGCGCGCACCTCCGCCTCACAAGCGAACGCCGCCGACCTGCTGAAACGCGCCGACGCCTGGAAACGCGCGCGCAAAACCCGCAGCGCCACCGCGTAATAGTTCGCGTCACCGACGACGCAAGCGCCCGCTACCAGCGAGCCGATCGGTACGTTTAGGTGATAGTGGTCTAGGAATTTCGTGCGGCGCGTGAACGAAATCGCGCCTGTTCACGTAGTACATAATGACGATGGAGTGTACGTGAACAGTTGAGCTTACACGGCTGCGTGGCGCGCTTTCAACGGCAGCGATCCTGCGGTATAATCCCCATAGACGCCAGGGCTAGATACTGGCATCTGGGATATCCTAAGGAGGCTGCAAGCTGGATTCCGCCGAACTCGCCAAGCTCATCGCTGACATCGCCGTGGATAAGAAAGCGACCGACGTGGTCCAACTCGACATTCGCGAGCAGTCCGTCATCGCCGATTATTTCATCATCTGCACCGGCTCGAATCCCAGACAGATTCAGGCCATTGCCAACGCCATCGAAGATCGGCTTGGAGAGCTGCAGGTGTGGACACGTGGCTATGAGGGCAATGCCGATACCGGTTGGATGTTGCTCGACTGTGGCGATGTGATCGTGCATATCTTTGGCCCGATGGAGCGCGAATTCTATCGCCTAGAACGTCTCTGGAGCAATGCGCCTTCTGTGGTGTATGTGCAATAGCGGACATGTAGAGAGGGTGACGGCAATGGCGACGTTACGGAACAGGTTCTTTCTCGAAGGCATCATACTGGGTGGGCTGTGCGGTGTGGTTCTTGGCTCGCTAATCGCCTTTCAGGTCGGTGGTGAGCGGGTGAACCAGGCGCGCCGCCTGGTAGATCGTGTCGTTCGCCATAACCCAAGCGTTGACTACAGCACTCTCGGCCAATAGCCGCCTGCCCTTTGTCCCGGCTCGCGTAGACCCGCCGTGTCTGTTACGCATGGCGGGTATGTTCTACCCCCTCCTCTCCTCACCATTAGTATCCATTGCTCTTGGCGCTCCCATCCCGATCCACACTGCAATGTAATGCTTGAGACGAAATCCGTCTGGGATGTTGTCATGCGCGGGGAACTGTCCGCAGCATGAATGCTACGGCGAATCGGAATCTATCCTCAAAGCTGGAAGACCTATGTTCCCCTACCCGTCAAATCACGCCAAATGATCTTCGATGCGGAAGCCTTTGCCCGCTGCCAGTGATCGCAGCTTGATCGCCGTCGCCTCCAACGCGGGCGATGCGCGGCCAACGGCAGGCAGCAGGGGCAGGTCGAGCGCGCCGCAGTAGCGAGTCTCGACGCCGCCGAAGCCGCTCTTGAAGCGATACACGCCATAGAGCGGATTCTCAGGCGTGGGATGAGCCGGAATGCCCCACATATCGTAATGCGTCGCGCCACGCTCTTTCGCCCACAGCATCGAGCGATACTGCACCAGTTCAGACGGCTTCACCTTGCGCTCGCCACCAGACGCTCCGTAGAGGTAGTACGCGGTCGAGGCGAAGATCACCACGATAGCGCCATAGATAATTCGGCCGTCATAGCGCGCCAGAAACACCGGCGCATCGTCGCCAAAGTCTTTGACGAGCTCGCGGAAGTACGAGACATCCCGTTCGGCGAATCCTTTGCGCTCGGCAGTGGAGGT
>DAHUXT010000277.1 GCA_027307065.1 Ktedonobacteria bacterium | reverse complement strand
TGCTTGTGGGCTGGAGGCGTTCCGCTGGCTGAATGGTGGAGTGCCGTCCTTGATTTCGGTAGGGTGGTATGGACTGCCGGTGGCGGGCTATGGCATCCCGGCGCTGGTGATGCGCTTCGCCGGAGAAGATCTCTTCGGTCTGCGCCTCTCATCGGTCATCGTCGGCACACTCTCACTCATCCTGCTTTACCTGCTCGCGCGCGAGTTCTCCGGCCGCCGGGTCGCATTCGTCGCAACCGCGCTGATGACCGTCTCGCATCTGCACATCCAGTTCAGCCGCTCCGGCATTCACTATATCCACGCGCTCTTCGCCGTCGAGTTGACCATCTGGCTGCTGGTGCGCGCGCTCCGCGACCGCAGCGCCATCGCCGCCGTCCTTGCTGCCGTCGCCATCAGCCTCTCGACGCAGGTCTATTTCAGCGCCCGCCTCGTCTACATCATCGTTCCGCTCTTCATCGTCGGCATGCTGCTGCTCAATCGTGGACTGCTCGCTGGCCGCGCGTCTACGTTCGCCTGGCTGGCCGCCGGATTGGCCACCGCGCTCGGCCCGCTGGCTGCCTATTTCTCCGCGAATAGCAATTCGCTGAACAGCCGCACCAATGAGGTGCTGATTCTTAACCTGACACCCTACATGCGCAGCCACCTCATGGGCGAATTCGGCACCGCTGACCTGCGTACGGTGCTGCTGCGCCAGCTTGCCGCTGTCCCCCTGATTCCCACAGGCATTGCCGACCAGAGCACCCAGTATGGCCCGCATTACAGTCTGCTCGATGTCGCGATGGCCACGCTGGTCACCATCGGCTTCTTTTATGCGTTGCTGCGTCTGCGTCAGCCGCTGTTTCTGCTCCTCTCGCTCTGGATTGCTGGCACGGTGGTCTTCGGCGGCATTCTTACCATGGACATGCCCGACTGGCAGCGGCTGCTGGTGATGCTCCCGGCGCTCTGTCTGCTCGCGGCGCTCGTGCTGGAAGATCTGCTGCGACGGGTCGAACAGGGCGTGAGCGGACTGGCGAGATGGCTGCCCGCGCTGCGCCTGCCCGATCCAGCGGCGGTGCTGGCCGCGACGCTGCTGGCATTGGCGCTGGTAGCCTTGAATGCCAGTTGGAATATCCAGCGCTATTTCGTAGACTATCCCCGCCTGACGAATAGCGACCCCTGGTGGACAACCTATACCGACATTGGGCGTTACCTGGGCACGCTGCCCGCTGGCACACATTTCATTTTGTTCAGCGACGGCGACCTGGTCGCCGATTACGCGACGCTCCGCTATCTGGGGCCAGGGACGAAGGGGACACGCGTCGAGTCGACGGCTGATCTGGCGCTGGCGCTGGCCCAGAGCCATGGGTCAACGGTGGTCATCGTGACGCAAAGCCATCTCGCCGATGTCGGCAAGGCGATGGTGGTTGGCAATAAATTGCCACCAGGCACGTTTGCGCCTTATGTCACTGCCAACCATCAGACGACCTTCTACGTCTTTACGCCTGCGAGGCAGTCTCCCAGCGCCACCACAGACGCTCCGTGACCAGCGGCGCGCCGGGCGAGGGCCATGATTGCAAGGAAAACGCGCGCAAACATCGTCCGCCTGTTCCTATGTTCCCCGCGATGTGTGACACTACAGCCAGACCAAGCGTGTGCATGCATGTTCTCATACACGCGCATGAGCGTCTCGAAAGGGCGATTTCCGGTTCTGGCCGGATAGCGAAGAAGATGTCGACAGAAGCACATCTTCTACACCATTATGGAGCCAGAGCCAGGGTCTTGTCGCAAGTGACACTATCCCTCTGGGATTCAGCATGAGAATCATGGAGATGTGAGCAACGATGGATGAGCGAGAACACGCGGCCCGGCGGGCGCAGCAGAAGCGCGAGCCAGACGCGAGGGAGGCGATTCCGGTGATGGGTGCGGCATCCACTGAACAGGTGATCCCGGAGACGGCGGCGCAATTCACATCCGCCAATCTCCTCGATCCACGTAACACGCGCATAGCAGACAAACTCAAACAACGGACCTCCAGCGGCGGCTATGTCGTCAGCGACGCCGATCTGGTGCGGGCGATTCGCGCATGGAAGGCACAGGGCGATGGCGAGCGGGTTCGCGGTCTGTGCGAGGTGTTGATCACCCGCTGCATGCCCGAGTTTCAGCGCCGCAGCTATGGCCTGCGCCACCGGCCCGATCTGATGGAAGAGGCCATCGCCGGGATGATCGAGCAATTGCTCCGTGAGGCGCAGAATCCGCGCGAAGAGTTCATGCTGGCGAATTTCATTCATTATCTGCGCTGCCTCTGTGCCGATAACTTCCAGCGGGTGCTGCGCCAGGAAGGCCTGAGCTACCGGCGCGATGCCCATGGGAATCCCGCTGGACGGGGGATGCATGTGCCCCAGGCGCTCGTCGACCGGCTGGATGTGCCGCTCTCGGAGGGCGAAGGCGCCGAGAGCGCCACCCGCGAGCTGGCGGAACCGGGCGATTCGCTGGCGGCACGGATGGCCTCCATCGAGGCGCAGCGCATCTTGCGTTATCTGACCGATCCGCTCGATCAGCGCATCATGATTTTGCGCGTCTTTGACGAGATGCGCTGGGACGATATCGCCGCCATCTGCGGCAAAACTGAACGAACGATGCGTCTGCGCTACGAAAAGGCGAGGGCGTTCCTGCGTGACCGGATCGCGGCGGAAGACGCGGAAGATACGGAATGACCAGGTCGTCCCTGAGATGGGGCGAGGAGTAAACAGCCATGACAACGAAGACCACTGCCGCACAGCAAAATCCGCTGATGCAGGTAAAAATGGAATTGGCGGCCGCCATCGAAGATGGGCGCACCGGCGCGTTGGCCGCCGCACTACAACAACATCCGACATATGCCGCGGAATTGACGGCATTCTATGGCGCGCTGCTGGCGACCCAGGGCTACGAAGATGCTCCGCTGACGCCAGCGATCGAATTGCTCGCCAGCCGTGCCTCCGCGCGCGCGTTTGCCAGCGTCTTTGGCGCGGCCACCAGCGAGCAAGCAGTCTCGGTTGCCGCCGCTCAGCGCGTTCCGGCATCGGTAGCTACCCTCAAGGCGCTTCGCCAGGCGCGGCGCAAGAGTATGCGCGAGATCGCCCGTGGCCTGGGACTCGGCGTCGACGTGCTGAGCGCGCTTGAAGCGGGCCGCATTCGCGTGAATTCGGTGCCGCAGACATTGCTCCAGCGGTTGAGCGCCCTGCTCGATACAGCGGCGGGAGAACTGCAGACACTGCTGGCTGGTCCGGCCCAGGCGCCCGCATTTCGGCGGAGCAAAGAGGGCGAACGCAAAGAGGGCGGCGCGCGCGACGAGATGTCGTTTGACGACGCCGTCCGCCTGAGCGCCGAGATGTCCGCCGAGGAGAAGTCGACCTGGCTGGCCGCCGAGTAATCGGACTCGTCAGGCGAGCGTTGCGCGATCAGGCAAACGCCCATGCCATGGGTCTGCTGATGGCAACGAGATCGGGTATGGCCTGGATGCGGCGTGGCCTCGACACCATGAGGGGCAGGCATCGCAGACATCGATTGCTGTCCCTATGTGAGAAGTCTGTTATCTCATTTCTTGCTCACATAGAGTGCAACCATAGAATGCAACCGGCGCAACTCACATGTCTCTGGATCACGAATACTCCTTACACCGAGATGCATCGCGCATACACTTGCGGGAAATTATAGTGCCAATATGAATGTCGTATGAATTTCTTCATACTCGTTTCACGAATGTCTGGCATAGTAGTTGACGGAATGTGGATAACTCGTTACAGTGTGGGAAGTAAACTCTGTTGCCAGGTGGTAGGCACAGTGGAATGGTCGGATTTCCCCCCGTGTTTTAGGGAGTAGCACCGGAGAGGAGTCTTGCGATGCAAGAAGCGATGTCACGCTTTCAACCCTCACGCACCTCGCCAGAGTTGCGCGCGGTGCGAGGGCCAGGCGCACCGGGCGCGGGTGTGGACGAATTGGCAGGCCGCAGCGAAGTGCTGCTGAATCGCCTCGTCGAAATCGAACAGGGACTGGCCGTTCAGGAGTGGTGGCTGCTGGGCCGTACGCTCCCGGAGGCGCGCCTGCTTTCGGAGATTGTCAGCTTGCTCGCCGTTGCGCGCGGAGAACTGCTGCAATTCCTCGCCGATTTCTTTGGGCGCGGCCCCTTAGGCTTCGACCCAGCAGAGACCCTTGGCGGCAACGAAGAGCCACGCCTCAACGATCCTCTCTGGGTGCGGCAGCGGCGGGAACAGACCATCTATCTCTTGCGTAACGTGGCCGCGTCTCTGCCCCCGATGATCCAGTATGCCCGTATGCTGCGCGCCGCCGCCGAGCGACTCAATGTGGCTGTTACCGGACTCGACGGTCTTGGTATTGTGGCGGGGCGACTGGAAGAAGCGTACGAGTTGCTGCAACAGCCTCCCTCGTAGCCCTTCGTACTCCATGCGGGTATGGGCATTGGTGTGTTTTGCAGGATATCGGATCAACAAGGACGTACCGCGAGAAGCCCTTCTTGCCTGTGCGGCTGTACTCACCGTGTGTCGACGTGCCGCCGAGCAGCATCTTCAGCACAGGCTTGAGCTGCAGATCAACGATACCGACTCCGGCTGGATGGTTGGAGATCAAGTACTCAGCGCCGCAGCAGGGACCCATACCCTGGACAGGGCTGAACCTGCATTAACCCCTGGTGAACTGGCCCCTTTCTTCATGCT
>DAHUXT010000276.1 GCA_027307065.1 Ktedonobacteria bacterium | reverse complement strand
CGTTGCAGCGCGTCATAAAACGTCGCGTCTTCGAAGAAGGCGAGATCGAGCGTGTTGGCCTTCTCCATCACCATCAACTGCACCTGCTGCGAGACACGTTCCTGAAGCAACTGCTGGGTGATGTTCGAGAGGGTATTCAGCAGGCTCGAAAGCCCCTGGATGCCGACCTGCGCGGATACCAGCCAGATGACCACGGTCGAGGTGCCGCTGGCGCCGCGAAACTGGATCGCCCGCACGACAGCGTCTACCAATGTGCCTGCGATGAATGCGGTCGCAGCGGGCAGGAACCCCTGCACGATGTAGAGCACACCGAGCAACGCGGTGAAAATTGGCGAGATTCTCCAGACCAGCCGCAGCACTCGTGGCAGGCTGGAGAGTGCGGTGAAGACTTTCTTGGGCGTCAGGCGATCTTCGTCACCATTCGCGGACTTTCCGCGCGTGCGGAAGAAGTGGCGCTGCGGTGGGGGCGGCATCATCGCGTACAACGGTCCTTCTCGGTGAACGCTCGCATGGTGCGAGTGATATGGGAAACATCAAGGCAAACAGCCATCAGCCATCTCCCGCCAGCCCTCCCCGCATCGGGGTGGGGAGCCAGATGGCCAGTAGCCAGTAGCCAGTAGGCCGAGAGGGGGCGTTATCAAGTATGGCAGAGAATTACTGTAGATGCGTGTCGCCGTTCGTCGGCTACGCGCATCTACAGCATCAGTAAGCCGCGGCGGGCAGCGGTCGTCACGGCCTCGGTGCGACTGGCGGCGCCAAGCTTCATCAATATCGAAGAGACGTGGAACTTGGCGGTATGCTCGGTGATATGCAGCCGGTTGGCGATGATCTTGTTGGGCAGCCCCTGGGCCAGCAATTGCAACACCTCGAGCTCGCGCGCGGTGAGCGGCTCCTCAGGTCCGGCGAGGCGTTCCGGCGTTGGCGCGACGGAAAGCGACGGTTGCAGCAGCAGCGTGGCGAAATGCCGGTCGAGCGTGATGAGTCCGCCCGCGACAGCGCTCAGCGCAGCCGCGATTTCCTCCGGTGTGGCGTCTCGCCGCAGCGCGCCAAACGCCAGGCCGCGATCCCCGGCGATATGCGCCAACTCGGCGAGGATCGCTGCGCTGCCACTCCGTCCGTTCCGTCGACCCTGTGGCTCCGCCGAAAGCGCGACCAGCCCGGCAGTGGGATGCAGCGCCCCCAGCCATCTATCCACAATGGCCGTGTCGATCTCGTCGTCGAGGTCGGCCAGCACGACATCGGGCGGCGTCGGCAGCGCCGTACCACTGGTGTCGCTCGCCAGCCCAGCCAGACGATCGGGCGCGCTCTGCCCCGCGACGCTCCAGCCGGGCAATGCGCCGACCAACGTCGCCAGCCCAGCGCGCACCGTCGGATAGCTTGCGACGACGTAGACTAGCATGTGGCGCTCCATCACTCCCTCGATATCCAGATTATGCGCAGGCAACACACTGGCAGACAAATCCGCAGGAAAGTGAAAATAGCCTGGCAACACATGCGGCTATGCTCCATCGTGCCATGGAACACATGCCACATGCATCGTCAGGTTCTAGTTATGCAGCGGCCGCTGTCGCTGGGTTCACAATCAGCGTCTGCTGTTCGCCCGCCCGCACGATGGTGAGCGTCCTTGGCTGCTCGCGCATGCCCGCCCGATTGAGCAGGCGCCCAAGATGCTCCGCCGCGCGAACCGCGACGCCATCCACAGCCAGCAGCACGTCGCCGATCAGCAGCCCTGCCTGATCACCGGCGCTACCGGCCTCTACCGCCGCGATCATTGGCGCGGTCTCCTGCTGGACACCGAATCGCTGTCGCAACGCGCCCGGAAGCGGCACGGTCAATATCTGCACTCCTAGCACGAACGGCTGTGCTGAGCCGTCGGCCTCCGTCAGGAATTGTTGCACGGTGCGGCTGGGAATGGCAAACCCAAGACCGCCACCGACCATCGCGTTGATGCCAACGACGCGACCAGTCGCGTCCGCCAGCGGGCCGCCGGAGTTGCCCGGATAGAGGCGAATATCGGCCTGAATTAGCTCGATTCGCCGTGGCTGCCATTGTCCCCATGCGCGGCGCGGATCGCGTTCGGGCTGCTCTCCCTGCGCGTTATCTTCGGCTGGCTCCAGCTCCAAATCGGGATCGGCAGGCGTGCGCGCCTCCACGACGCCGACGGTGACAGCGCCTTCGCGTCCCCAAGGATTGCCCACTGCCAGCACCAGTTCGCCCACCCGCAGCGCCGATGAGTCGCCAATCTCTGCCGCTCGCAGGCCCGATGCCCGCGTATTGAGCAGCGCAAGATCGTGCTCGGCATCCACGGCGGCGACTGTGGCGGTGAGTTCGCGCCGGTCGGCCAGGCGGATGGTCAGCGTCTGCGCGCGCGCCGCGGCGACCACATGCGCATTCGTGATGATACGCGCATCGGCCTCGCCCGTGCCATCTGGCTCGCCCACGCTCCAGATTACTCCGGACCCCATGCCGCGTGGCCCGGCCTGCACCTGCACCATGCTCTCGCGAACGCGCTGCGCCAGGGTGGCCAGCTCATCGGAGAGCACGGATGCCACTATTTGGGTTCCCATGCTCTATGCTCGCTTTCGAGAAGTTCACTACTGTATCGTCAATCGGTACGCCGCCGCGTATCGCAGCCGGCAACGCCCCGATGAGAAAATCATAAGGCTGGCGAGAGTTTACTGCCGCTCGCCAATCGTGATGCTCAAGTTCTGCACCTCGCCGCCGCGAATGACGCGAATCGGCAGTGCCTGGTCGAGCTTGTCGCTGCTGAGTTGCGCGCGCAGGCTATCGACGTCGATGATCGGCTGATCGCCCACCAGCACCAGCAGGTCGCCCAGCATCAGGCCGCCCTTTTCGGCGGGGCTGCCCGTCTCGACATTAACCACCAACAGCGCCGACTCCTGGGTAAGGCCAGCCTTCTGGGCCAGCGCCTCGGGTAGCGGCACCTGCTGTGTGCCCACGCCGAGATAGCCACGGCGCACGCGGCCATGCGTCAGCAATGTCTTTGCTACACGGTCGAGCGTAACCAGCGGAATGGCGCTGCTGTTCTGGCGGGTCAAATGCGAGCTATTCAATCCGACAACCTTGCCGGAGAGGTCCACCAATGGGCCACCGGAGAAGCCTGGGTAGAGTGTCACGTCGGCGTAGATGACGCCCTCGATCTCGCCGCCATGCCACGAGCGGCGTGGGCCATCGATTGCGCTGACCACGCCAAACGAGACGCGCGCGCCATCTGAGCCGGGGCGGCCAATCGCCAGTACCAGATGCCCTGGGCGCAGGGTCGCGCCAGTCTCAGCGGGCTGAGTGCCTTCGCCGAGCGCATCGGCCGGCAGCCGCAGCGCCGCCAGGTCGGTGCCGGGGTCGCGGCCAATAAGCTGCGCTTTGACTTCCTTGCCGTCGGGCAGCACGACCTTGATATCATCCTCGCGCTCGACCACATGGTCGGCGGTCAGCACAATCGTCTCATTCTCGGTCTTCCACAGAATGCCTGTCGCCGTCTGCCGTGGGCGCGCTGCCACGGTGACGATCGAGCGGGCCGCCTGTGCGACCACATCTGCCAATTGCTCGGAGAACGCGCTCAATGCGTTCCCTGTCGTCTCGTCTGCCATCTTGCTGTTGCTCCTCCGGTACCCAAGCGTTTTTCGAGATACCGCATCGCTATATATACTCGCCGCCTGGCGCTGCGCCCTGGGCGACGTTTGATAGCAGGAGCATACGCCTCGCGCGACATGACAACACCCGCCTTTCGGCGGGCGTTTGCACTAGCCGTTCGGGCAGGAAGGCGTGTCTACCCCGAAATCGTGAAGGCGTCGAGTCCCATGTAGGTGGCCACGTACAGGTAGCCGTTGGCGACGACAGGCGAGGTATAGACGGGATAGCCGGGGGCAAACTGCCAGAGCAATCTCCCATTGGTCGCCCGCAGCGCGAAGATGAAATGCGCGCTACTGGTGCCGCAGTCGCAGGAGCCGCTGACGTAGAGTACGCCGTTGGCGATGGCGGGTGATGAGAAGACAATGCTACTATCAGGTAGCCGCGTTGTCCATCGGCGCGCGCCCGTCGCCGCGCTGAGCGCCCAGATGCTGCCGCTCGCGTCGCCAGTATAGAGTGTCTCCGCGGTCGCGCTCACCGGCCCGGATACGACATTGCGCATCGGCTCGCTCGTCCATTCCTGAGTGCCGGAGTCGGCCTCGAACGCGTGGATGCGGAAATCGCTCTCGGAGACATACACGGTATTGCCGCTAACTACAGGCGCGTTCAGCGGACCACTGCCCGCGCGCCAGCGAATCGCGCCAGTCGCCCGATCGAGCGCGTAGAGGGCATTCGCGCTGATGTAGAGCGTGTGACTCGCCACCGCGATTGGCCCGTTGACGGGAACGCCGCCGAGCGGGGTTTTCCAGAGTTGGTTGCCCGATTTCACGCCGAACGCGTAGACGTGTTGATCCTGAAAGGCGACGTAGACGACGCCATCGGCGATGGCAGGCGATGTGGAGATGAGGCTGTCGGCGCTAAACTTCCAGACGAGTCGTCCGCTCGCGGCGTCAAATGCCTCCAGGGTGTTGCCTGCTCCCAGCAGTACCATGCCGTCGGCCACCGCGGGCGACGTGCTACTGGTCTCTACCGGCTGGTTATCGGGTGTTGCCCAGATTTGCCTGCCGGTCTGCGCGTCGAAGACATAGAGCTTGCTATCGGGATAGATCGAGGCGACGTAGATGCGTCCGGCGACGATAGCAG
>DAHUXT010000275.1 GCA_027307065.1 Ktedonobacteria bacterium | reverse complement strand
TGCAGTTATTGCACGAGACAATGGTCGAGGCACTGACCGTGCCATCGTGCGGCGCGGCAATCGTCACGACGTCCTGCATCAAGATGGATGGCGGGAACGACGAGAGGTGCGCGTGCACGCCATAGATGGCCCACCGCAGAATCAGCCCACCCATGCTGTGGCCGACGCCCTGCACATTCTGCCCATACTGGCTGTACGTGAGATAAACATACCAGGCGAGCTCACAGGCGATGTGGCGGATATTCTCGTTATTGGTGCCTTGCGCCGAGGCGACGTAGAAGTATCCCGTGCAATGGCTCGCATAGGCGGAATCGGTCAGCCTGGCCGCGCAATTGCTATCATTGTTGTAGAAGCCGATCGTCTTCATCGCGCCGGTCCAGTGGAGTGTCTGGCTGCCAAACGCGTGGTAGCCCTGGAGATAGCTGATCATCGTGCCCCACATGGTGCTGCTGGAGCAGTTGATCGCCGACGACGCGTTGATGCCATGCAGGAACACAATCGGATAGTTCGTGGAGGACACATAACTCGTCGTCAGCGAGCGTGCCTGCGCGCGCGGCGCACTCAGGGTAAGGCTGGCAGCCGCCAAGAGAACAATCAACGGTACGACGACCAAAGTGCCGAGCCACCGCAGCCGATGCGGACTCTGAACGCGACGAACAACGCTGTTCATAACGGCCACACTCCTTCACCTCTATTCGATTGTGCGACGCTCCCTTGATAGAGATTGAAGCGAGTCTGAACCTTCTTGTGTTGCGCGTCAATAGTCATAAATGCGTAGACGACCAGTGGATGATATTTGGCCGAGGGAGGGCTACCGACGGATGAGCGAACAAGACGGCGTGACGCGGCAATTGGTGATTGCCAAAGACTTTCGCGTGCGACGCTCGGAACTGACCAGCCCTGGTCACTCCCTGAAAATGATGGCCAAAGCCGCCACCTCAGACGCCGACCAGATCATCTTCGACCTCGAAGACGCGCTCGCCGTCTCGCAGAAAGAAGCGGGCAGACAGACGGTCATCGAGGCGTTGCGCACGCTGGAGTTTGGCGGCAAGATTCGCACGTTTCGCGTCAACAATGTGCGCACGCGTTTCTGCTACCGCGACCTGATCGACGTCATGGAGGCGGCTGGCGGCTCGCTGGATGGCGTCGTCGTGCCGAAGGTGAACGGGCCGGAAGATGTGCTGTTCATCGACCGCCTGCTGAGCCAGATCGAAGAGCACATGGGACTGGTACGCGGGCACATCAGCATCGAAGCGCTGATCGAGTCCGCCGATGGTGTGCTGCACGCCGAACAAATTGCGCGCGCCACCCCTCGGATGGGCGGGCTGGTCTTTGGCCTGGTGGATTTTGCGGGAGATATCGGCGCGCAAGAGACTGGAGCGGAACAGTTCTTCTATTACCACTACGCCAAGGCGAAGACGATTGTGGCGGCGCGCGCGGCGGGCATCACGGCAGTGGATGGCGTGACGCTGGCGATTCGCGATCTGGAGGCATGCAAGCGCGACGCGACAATGGCCAGCCGCATGGGCTTCGATGGCAAGTGGGCCGTCTACCCGCCACAGGTCGCCGTCATCAACGAGGCGTTCACGCCAACCGCCGACGAGATCGCGCGGGCGCAGCGCATTCTCGACGCCTACGCGCGCGCCGACGTAGAGGAAGGACTCGGCGCGATGGTGATCGACGACGAGATGGTTGATGCCGCTTCGCTCCGACTGGAGTGGAAGCGACTGGCAATCGCGCGCAAGGCGGGACTGGCATAGACGACGGAGGCGAGTGGAGAGGTCAGCGGCGGGGACGTTTCTTGCCGCCCCGGGCATTCGATGCGCCTGTGTTGCTCGGCGCCTGGTCTTTCGGCGCGTGGGCGCGGGATTGTCCGCCGCGAGGTTGTCGTTTGCCTGCCGGCTTGCCCGGCGATCGTTTCGCGCCAAAGATCGCCTGCGCCTCCGCCTCGTGACCATGGCTCATCAGCCAGCGCTGTGACTCGTCGCGCAGATTCGCCAGCGCTGGGCTGGTAGCGATCATCATCCACATCGCGGATTCAGGATCGGTCGTCGTCGCTTCGGTCCATTGACCTTCGGCAATGAGAAATGCCCGCAGCGCGGCGGGATTACGCTGGCGCAGCACATCGTCGAGCCGATGGCGAAACGCTGGATAGCTCTCGGCGGAATCACTCATGAGGCGATGTCACTCCAATACGATTCTGCCAGATACTCGCAAACGGCGCGACAAGGCAACGGCCACCCCCTCCCCATGATGGAGAGGGGGCAGTGGAACGTTGTGGCAAATTCAGAAGAGCCAGACGCTACTTGCCTGACGTCCGGCCAAATAGCGCGCGCAGCCGACTCTTGATGGAGTCGAGCATGTTGGAAATTTCCTCGACGTCCGGATGCTGCGGCTCAGCATCTGAAGCGTCGGCGGCGGCTGAGGTCGTCGGCGCGTCATACGAGCCCGACGTGTCGGCCATGGCAGCGGTGGCGTCGGCGGCCGGCATGTCACTCGCAGCCATCGTATCGGCTGGGGCAGCATCGGCAGCGCCCGCATCGGCAGTAGCCTCGGCCGGCACATCAGAAGTGTCAGCCACTTCAGCCGGAGCCGCTTCCTCCGCAGCCGGAGCGGCATCCATCGCATCGCTGGGCGCGGCTTCCTCGGCGACCGCGCCAGCATCGGCACTAGCATCGGCGGAAGTGTCCGCAGCAGACGCCTCCGCATCGGCTGGGGCCGCTTCTTCTGCAGTCACTTCCTCCGGAGCCGCATCAACCGGAGACGCATCGGCAGCCTCGGTTGACGCTTCGGCGGTTCCAGCATCACTACTGACATCCTCCGCAGCGGTATCAACTGGGGCCGCGTCAGCCATTGCCGAGGTGTCAGTGGACTCGGCCATATATGACCCAGCATCGGCAGATTCTGCCGTTCCGCTGTCGCCAGAAACGTCAGACGCGCCGACGTTCTCATCACTTGCGGTTTCATCCGCGCCCGCGCTCGTGTCGGCGCTCATGTCACCCGCATCGCTCGAGGCATCGGGAGCCACCTCGGCAGCGTCACTGGGAGCCGCCTCGGCAGACATGTCTCCAGCGCTCTCCTCGGCCGGGGCATCCATCGCGCCACTGTCGCCGCTATCGGTCGCCGCAGCATCATCAGCAGATGCGTCCATGGCTCCGGTGTCCGCGTCGGTTGTACCACTATGCTCGGCTGGAGCATCCGCCGCGTCGTAGGCGCCAGCTTCAGTTGCCATCGCCGAAGTATCCGAAGGAGACGACACATCGGACATGCTCATTGCCGTAACAGTGTCCTCGCCGCCGCTTGCCTCAGCGGGGGCGTCGGCGGCGCTCGTGGAGGTGTCCGACTCTTCGGAGGCTCCCCATAGTGTCGCGTCGGACGCGCCGTCCGCAGCTGTGTCGCTCGCGCCATCAGTTGCGGCGGTAGCGTCGGCCGCGGTATCGTCCGCCGCGGTATCGTCCGCGGACATCACAGTATCCTCGCCGTCGGCAGCCACGCTCGTGTCGGCCAATGGCGCCGCTTCAGCGCCTGCCTCACTAGCAGCATCACCGGCGGGCGAGACAACGAACCCATCGTCGAGTGTGGCGCCTGGCTCGAGCGAAGACGCTGCCTGTTCCAGGCCACTGCTTGATTCCCCATTGCCGACAAGTGCCCCCGCATCCACACCACCGCCCACTCCGGCGCTCTCCATCGGCTCTTCCGCTACGGACGAAAGATTCAGCCCTTCGGTTGACAATTCGTCCATAGTGTTGCCGTCATCAGCGCCTGGGATCTGATCCTGATACTCCACGGTAGCCTCCCTGTGTTCCGAAATACACCAAAGAACAACGGTAGGTTGTTACTCCGGCCGTCTGCTGTGTGGGTGCAGATAGCCGTTATCACGTTCTGGTCGTTGCAAACATACAGGCGACATATGCGAGGGTCTAAACGCGGTGGAAAGCGAGCCATGCACGAACGATGGCCGCATTCCCGGAGCTGTCCTCACGGCGTATCCGCGACAGCAACGGATGCGATCCAATACCAGCCTAGCAGAAAACGTGCCAAATCAGGACGGCGAGACGAGGCGAAGAAGGGGCTTGCGCCAGTGTGCCAACCCAGAGCGAATACCGCGACGCCATTGTCGGGTCGTATGCCGGGCGGACAGCAGCGCACATCTCGCAGATGCTCGCCACCCATCCGAATCGTGACCTCCGCGGACACCAGACATTGTCTTGCGCTGCCATGCGCCACGGCCCAGAAAGCCCGCTCATGTACGTCGTCGAAGAGCGAACACCTGATGGCCGGTGAGGATGCATCCAGCAACACAGAGGGTTGGGGCCTACGCGGAGGTTCGTGCTCTCCGGCAGAATCCCCGTGATCCGCTGCTTCGGGCGCCTCCTACACGCGACGGACGTCACTACCCCAAATATGCAGCGTTCGAGCGGGGAAATCACAAGGGAGATCACCGGCGGACGTCTGCATCGCGGAATTGGGCATTCCCTCGCAATTGAACTACCTGACGAGGGATTCGCGGCACAACGCTATGACCTGCGTTGTTACTCCGCTGGCTCTGCCCTGACCTGGATAGAGCAAGTATACCCGTTGCACAGGTCATCGTCAATTGGGGTAAGGGATGAATCCGGCGTATTCCAGCAATACAGCGGCTCTCAATTGCATCACGATCTGCCTTCGTTTGCCCCGATAGACTAGCAGAGAGGAACTAGCCTACGTGTCAGACATCTCTTGATAGGTAAGACCGCC
>DAHUXT010000274.1 GCA_027307065.1 Ktedonobacteria bacterium | reverse complement strand
GAAGGCCCAGAACAGGTTCTGCCTGATCTTGTTCATGGTCGCGCGCGAGAGATCCAGCGCCGTTACCACACTGCGTAGATTGCCCTTGACCAGCGCGATATCCGCCGTCTCCATCGCGATGTCTGTTCCGGTGCCCATCGCTATACCGATGTCGGCCTGGGCCAGCGCGGGCGCGTCGTTGATGCCATCGCCAGCGAATGCCACGGTATTGCCGCCTGTTTGTAGCCGCTGCACCTGCGCCGCCTTCTGATCGGGCAGCACCTCAGCCAGTACATGATCGGCGGGGATGCCCACCGCATCCGCGACACTCTGCGCCGTGCGGTGGTTGTCGCCGGTGATCATCCAGACCGCGATACCCTGTGCCTGGAGTCGCGCAATCGCCTCTGCCGAACCAACCTTGACGGTATCGGCGACGCCCACGATGCCGGCGACCGCACCGTCGATCGCTACCAGCATCGCTGTCTTGCCCGCGCTTTCCAGCGGAGCGAGTTGCGGCTCGAAGTTGGCCGTGTCGACGCCATGTTCCGCGAGCAACGCGCGCGTGCCGATGCGTATGTCGTGACCCTCGATGCGCGCCTCGATGCCGCCGCCGGGAATCGCCGTGAATCCATCGAGCGCCGACGCTGGCTCGATGCCCCGCGCGCGCGCGCCATCGACAATCGCCCGCGCCAACGGATGCTCGGAGGCGCTTTCCGCGCCCGCCGCGAATCGCAGCATCTCGGCGTCGGTGAGCGATGCCCCCGGAGCCATGACGACGTCGGTCAGTTCCGGCTTGCCACGGGTGATCGTACCCGTTTTATCGAGCACGACGGCGTTCACCGCCTGGATGCGCTCCAGACTCTCACCGCCTTTAATCAGAATACCTTGCTCAGCGCCTTTGCCGGTGCCAACAATGATCGCGGTCGGCGTGGCCAGCCCCAATGCGCAGGGGCAGGCAACCACCAGCACCGCGATTGCCGCGACCAGCGCCATAATCCAGGGACTGGTCGTCGCCATCCCGGTTGCCGCGCCCTGAGGAGCGAAACCAAAGGCGTAGCCCGCCACGGTCCAGCCGATAAATGTCAGCAGCGCAATCACCAGCACCGCTGGAATAAAGATGCCAGAGACAGTGTCGGCCAGCCGCTGGATCGGCGCCTTCGAGCCTTGCGCCTGCTCGACCATGCGAATGATTCCCGCCAGCGTCGTATCGCTACCGACGCGTGTCGCTCGCATCCGCAGCATGCCCGTCTGGTTGATCGTCGCGCCCGTGACCTTATCGCCGGTGGTTTTTTCGACCGGCAGGGGTTCGCCCGTGAGCATCGATTCATCCACTGCGGAATCGCCGGAGAGCACGATGCCATCCGTCGGAATCTTTTCGCCGGGGCGCACGGCCAATTCGTCGCCGACGACCACCTGATCGAGTGGAAGATCCACCTCGCGGCCAGCGCGGATGACGTGGGCGATATTGGCGCGCAACCCCGCCAGCCGCTTGATGGCCTCGCTGGTCTGCCCCTTGGCGCGCGCCTCCAGGTATTTGCCCAGGTAGATGAGCGTCACAATCAGCGCGGTGGTGTCGTAAAAGGTGGTCATGCCGACGACATTCGGCCAGATCGTCGCCACCACGCTCATCAGGAACGCGGCCGTCGAGCCGAGACTTACCAGCACGTCCATATTCGCGCCGAAATGACGCAGCACCCGCAGCGATGTGCGGTGGAAATCCCAGCCCACATAGGCCCAGATGGGCGTTGTCAGCGCCAGCAGCAGCCAATTTTCGCCAGGGAAGCGGTTCATGAAGAACATCGAGAGCACGATCACCGGAATCGAGAGCGCGATGCCCACCAGCAGCGTGTTGCGCCGCCGGACGAGGTCACGTTGGCGACGGATGGTCTCCGCATCGGGCGTGTACTCGCCCGTCTCGTTGAGCACAGGTTGCGGTGCGGCCACCACTTCCTCGGCCCCATACCCGGCCTTCTCGACCGCGCCAATCAGGTCGGCGACACTCGCCGCACTCGGCGCGTAGGTGACGGTGGCCCGCTCGGTCGCCAGATTGACATTTGCCACGGCGACGCCAGGCACTTTACCGAGGCTGCGCTCAACCCGCCGGACGCACGAGGCGCAGGTCATCCCGCTGATCGAGAATTCGGTGGTGCGCTCGGTCATGTCAGACTGCGCGGTCGCTATGGGCGCGGGCCGCTGTGGCGCGGCAATGTTGATCGGCGTCGCTTTGTAGCCGACGGCTTCGACCTTGTGCAGGAGGTCGTCCATCGAGGTCGTCGTCGGGTCGTATCGGACGCTGGCGCGCTCGGTCGCCAGGTTCACGGATGCTTCCGCGACGCCGGGTACCTTTTTGAGCCCCTTCTCGATGCGCAACGCGCATGAGGCGCAGGTCATCCCCTCCAGGGAGAGTGTGGCCGTCTCCGATGTCTGCTCCTGGAGAGGCGCTGCTGTTATCGACTCTTGCGGTGTACGATCCTGTAGCTCTGCCATGTATGTACTCGAAATCTTGCCATGTGCGGCACCACTGGATGTGCTCCAAATGGGCGCGTGATTATCGGTTGCCCGCCAGGTTATAGAGCTGCACCAGCTCCTCGATGACTTCGCCCTCGCGTCCCTCACGGATGCCTGATGGCACGCACCCATGCAGGTGATCTTCGAGAATCATCGATTCCAGCTTCTCGATCGCCTTGCGCACCGCATAGGTTTGGCGAAGCACGTCCACGCAGTATTTATCGTCTTCGACCATCTTGCGAATACCGCCGAGATGGCCCTCGATATAGTTCAATCGTTTGAGAACAGCCGCTTTATCAGCTTGCATCGTCGCCTCGCTTTCACACCCATACCCCCTGGGTAGGGGTACTTTAGAAGCATAGCACAGGCGTCAAGGTCGGCGCAAGAGCGATAAGAGCCTTGCCGTCCGCAACGATGATGGCAATGGCCTGATGCTGATTGCGCCTGGGACGTTGGGGACTGTCGGTGCGAGCTGAAATCTGACGACTCAGTGCATGCGCACGCCCGCAGTGGGTGCCCATGCGCCGTAGCGTTTACCCTGCGGCGAGGAAATAGCACGAACCGCAACCAAATGTGTATGATGTGCGACAATGCCTGGCATTCCGAAGCAGTAGTTGTTGGAAGCTGGGGCAATAGCCCACGTTTACTCTGCAAGAAGCCCAGGATGGGTGTGTCCTGGGCTTTGTGCTTTCGATCTATAGCTTGTGCTCAATCCAGTGGATCGAATCGGGCCTGGAAGAAGCGCAGATATTTCGGCTCGTAGACTATCTTCAAGCCGCGCGCTTCCGCTCGGTGACGGTACACCTCCACGACCGACTCCGCCACGACGTCCATATGTGCCTGAGTGTAGACGCGCCGGGGGATGGTCAGCCGCACCAGCTCCAGCGATGGATGGTGGTTCTCTCCAGTTTGTGGATCCCGCCCCGCCGAGACGATGCCGCGTTCCATGCCGCGTACGCCTGAGTCGAGGTAGATATTCGCGGCCAGGGCTTGCGCTGGATATTCGTCTTGCGGGATATGGCGGTAGAAGCGGCGGGCGTCCAGATACACCGCGTGGCCGCCAATTGGTCTGACGATCGGCACATCGGCTTCTTGCAGCTTGCGCCCCAGATATTCTACCTGGCCGACCCGGGCACGGATGTGATCGTCGCTCACCGATTCCTCGATGCCACGTGCCATCGCCTCCATATCCCGGCCTGCGAGCCCGCCGTAGGTGTGCAAGCCTTCATAGACTACCACCAGATTACGCGCCTCGTCGTAGAGGTTCGCATCGTTTAGTGCGAGGAAGCCGCCGATATTGACCAGGGCATCTTTCTTGGCGCTCATCGTGCAGCCGTCGGTATACGAGCACATTTCACGCAGGATCTTCGCAACTGGCGTGTCGTGATACCCCGGCTCGCGCTGCTGGATAAAGTAGGCGTTTTCAATGGCGCGGGCGGCGTCCAGAATGACGCGGATGCCATGAATCTTGGTGAGCTTTCGGACTTCGCGCAGATTCTCCATGGCGATGGGCTGCCCGCCAGCCATATTGACGGTTGCGGCAACGCTGACGTATGGAATGTGTTCCGCGCCTACGCGGTCAATGAGTTCTTGCAGTTTCTCGAGATCTACATTGCCCTTGAACGGATAGTCGGCGGCCGGGTCGTGCGCCTCGTCGACGATGACATCCACAAACGTGCCGCCCGCCAGTTCCTGATGCAGGCGCGTGGTGGTGAAATACATGTTGCCGGGCACAAAGTCGCCCGGTTTGATGGCAATCTGCGAGAGGATGTGTTCGGCGCCCCGTCCTTGATGGGTTGGCACGAGGTAGGAATAGCCATAATATTTGCGCACGGCGTCTTCGAGATGATAGAAGTTGCGGCTGCCCGCATAGGCTTCGTCGCCCAGCAGCATGCCTGCCCACTGCTGATCGCTCATTGCCGAGGTGCCGCTGTCGGTCAGCAGATCAATGTAGACATCCTCCGACCGCAGCAAAAAGGTGTTGTACCCGGCCTCCGCAATGAACCGCTCGCGATCCGCCCGCGCCGTCATGCGTATTGGCTCGACCATTTTTATCTTGAACGGCTCTGCCCAAGATCTCTGGTGTTGCTCGTCCATCGCTGGATCCCCTCTCCAAACACTTCTGGTCACCAGAAACGACCTCGCAGGCCAATCTCTGTAAGCGTGTGCCATAGCATCAGCGATGATAGCGAGAATTCATCACGGTCGGGTCACAGGATGCACCAATTACGTCACATCTATGTCACGGGCT
>DAHUXT010000273.1 GCA_027307065.1 Ktedonobacteria bacterium | reverse complement strand
TGCTCTTCATGGGTTGGGGGCAGCGTTGGGGGCAAACCGGGAAAAGAAAGAGCCCAGGATGCTGAAATCCTGGGCTCTTATGGTGGAGATGGGGGAGAGTCGAACTCCCCGTCCAAACAAGCGCAATGAACGATATGCTACAGGCTTATCCGGCGATTTGATGACGTATGGCTGGCCCCCACCGGCGGGGTTCAGTCACACCTGCCCGCGGGCTCTCGGCAGCGCCTAGCGGGTGTCCGCGCTGCCCAGCCTCATTGTGTTACACCCGTACCCGGCTCATGAGACGCAAGTCGGACGGATGCGCTTCGACCGTTTTTAGGCGGCGAGAGCGAGAGAAGGCTGCTTGTTGGCAGCTATGTTTTGCCGGTTGTGTTACGAGATGTGCTTACCGGCACCTCGGCCTGCAAACGTCCACCTCCCCTGCCTGTCGAATCCCGACATCCCCAAGAGGTGACACCCGGCGACTTCCATCGCCGTATGCCTCTCAGTATACCACATTGCGCCCGAATTTTGCCTCTGTTTTGCCCGCTTCACGCGGTGTCCCAATCGCTCGCGTACCACTCGGCGTGAGGCATGCCACTTGCCCGCGCCGCCGCCACCAGCGCCGCGCCGTCGAAGCGCGCACGCCGCAGCTCGACCCGCAGATCACCAGCCCGACCCGTCAGCACCGCATATTCCGCCCAGGACGGATTGCGCGTGCCAGGCCCCGGCGGCACCCGGTCGAATGCCAACCCGACACTCCCCGGATTGATGACCAACGCCTTGTGATGCCGCCGCAGCATCTGCTGGTGGGTATGGCCCCCTGCCAGCACCGTCGCCGTCGCGTCGCCGAGCAGGGCAGCCAGTTCATCGGCGGGAGTGGTCGGCAGCAGAATGTCGTCATACGAATGTGGCGAGCCGTGGTAGCAGAGCAGACTGCCACCATCGGCCAGCGGAATCGTCACCGTCGACGCAAAGCCCGCCACAAACGCGCGCTCGTCGGCGGAAAGTTGCGCGGCGGTCCAGCGATCGATCTCGCGGATTCGCTGCATATCTTCATCGGCGCCAGCAGCCGGGTCAGGCGGATTCAGCACTTCCTCGTCGGCGTTGCCCATCACCACCGGGCACCGCAGCGCGCTTAGACGCTGTACCACCTCGCGTGGCTGCGGCCCACTGGCGGCGACATCGCCCAGACATACCAGCCGATCAATGCCCTCGGCTTGCAACGCCGCCAATACCGCCGCGAAGGCGACCATGTTGCCGTGGATATCGCCAAAGATGCCGATACGTTCAAACGCCATCGCATCCGACATCACAACCTCCATGCATGCGGCTAGACGGACGCCCGCGCCGTCGCGTGCCAGGCTTTGAGTGCCTCCGCCTCACGCTCAGGCGTCAGGCCAGCCTTCCAGTCATAGTCTGCCGGACGGGTGGCGAGCCAATCGAGCGTGTCGCGAATGGTCTCGGCCAGTGGGCGGTATGTCAGACCGGCGGCCCATGCCCGCGAGCAGTTGACATCGCCAACGCCCGGTCCCTCGCGTTCGGGAATCCACAGCGGCAACTCGACCCACGCGCCAATCTGCTGCCGCTCTAGCTCGTCATCCGGAATCCAGGTGAACGTCGCCTCACTGCCGCTGACCCGTCGCGACTCCTCCAGCACCTCGGACATCGCCAGCGGACGATCCGGCCCGGTGGCGTTATAGGTGCCCGTTGCGCGTTCCGTCGCCATCCGCAGGACCCACTCGGCCAGGTCGCGCCCGTCGATCACCTGTACCGGACGCTCCGGCCTGCCCGGCGCCAGCATCTCGCCGCCACGCGCCACGCGATACGGCCAGTAGCTGAAGCGGTCGGTGGGATCATATGGCCCGACGATCAACCCTGGACGTACGATCAGCGTTCGCCCCGGCAGCGTCTCCTCGACGACCCGCTCGCAGAGCGCCTTGAGCGGCCCATACGTCTCGCCATCGACCTCCTCTACAGTTGGATCGGCGAGCGTCCCGACGGGCGAACGTTCGTCAATGCGCGACGCTGCGGGCCAGCCCGCGTAGACGGAGATGCTGGACACAAAGGTGTAGTGCGCGACGGACTCGGCCAACAGTTGCGCTGACGCGCGCACGACGCGGGGTACGTAGCCGCTGGTGTCAATCGCGACATCCCACGAGCGCCCATGGAGCGCGGTCAGATCGCCGTCGCGGTCGCCGCGTAGATGCTCCGCCTCCGGGAACAATCCTTCACTCTGGGTGCCGCGGTTGAAGAGCGCCACGCTGTGGCCCTGCGCCAAGGCGGCGGCCGCGAGATGCCGTCCAAGAAACGTCGTGCCACCCAATATCAACACACGCATCGCGTGATCCTTTCAGTGGGCTGGCGGCTCAAGCCGCGCCTAAGCGCCTCACCTTGTTCGACGGCAATGCCTGCTCGTTGGGCTGCTGCCGCTCCGCTCGCAGGACTCGCTTCTCGCCTGCGGTTCGCGCGGCTGCCCTTCGCAGGCTCGGATTAAAGTGAGATGGGCCGCCTGGTGGAATAACAGTGTCTATTCGTCGATCGCGCAATGCCGAATGCGTGACCGTCCGTCGTGTCAACGCTAGGGCGAATGGGCGCCTGGAATACGTGAACGGGGAAGATTCGCCGGGCATTCGTGCTCTAGCCCGCCCGCGACCATCCACGCCCTTCGCCTCCATCGCTCGCGAAGCTCCCTCACTCGATAGGGTGAGATCGCCCTACTTCGAGATTGCCCGCGCGCCACGTGCGTGCCAGTCCTCCAGTTGCAGCACCTCGTCCACGATACCATAGTCGCGGGCGGCCTCAGCGCTCATGAAGAAGTCGCGCTCGGTGTCGTGGCGTATCTTCTCCAGCGGCTGGCCAGTGTGTAGCGCCATGATGTCGTTCATCACATCGCGGGTGTGCAGCAGTTCGCGCGCGTGGATGTCGATATCGGTGACCTGGCCCCCCAGCCCGCCCTGTATCAGCGGCTGGTGGATGTGGATGCGCGAATGCGGGAGCGCGAACCGGCGACCGGGATCACCCGCCATCAACAGCACAGTGCCGAAGCTGGCTGCCATGCCAACACAGGTGGTGGCGATGGGACTGCGAATCGAGCGCATGGTGTCGTAGATCGCCAGCCCAGCGGTGATGACTCCACCCGGCGAGTTGATGTACATATTGATCTCGCGTTCGGAGTTCTCGCTGGCGAGGAAGAGCAGTTCGGCGACGATGAGGTTCGCCATCTGGTCTTCGACGGTTCCGTTGACGAGCACGATGCGCTCCCGCAGCAGCCGTGAGAAGAGATCGTAGGCGCGCTCGCCGCGTGAGCCGGACTCGATGACTGTAGGAATTACCAGACTGGCGGCGCTGGCGGCCTGCGGAATCGATAGCTCGTGTGACATAGTAGCACATCCTCCTGCCCGCGACCTGGCGGGCACACTGCGAATTTCGCCGCTCTTCAGCGCTATTCGGCCTGGCGCACGAAGTAGTAATAGATGCGTGAGATTGTCTGGCCGCTGGGCAACGTCAGAATGTTGGCGAGCAGCCAGCCATCACGGCCGAGTGGTTCCAGCGACTGCTCGTTCAGCGGCTCATCCTCGCGCGGATCGATCGCGACGACGTGATACTCCCAGCGCGCGGGCGCGGCGGGCTCGAAGACGATGGGCGTCGGCGGCGGAAATGCTGGTTTGGCCTCGTTGGCCAGATACGGCTGAAAGTACATCAGTGGTTGCTTCTCCCTTGCGTCTCCCTGAATTCCTGGTTGAATCTCCGTGAACATTGCTCAGCGACGGCAGTTGGCGTTTCAGTCGCTCCAGCGGTACGATCTTGCTTGAACGGTACCCCCGCGTGGCGTAGAATTGAAGGGCAAAGCGATGCTCTCAGCATAGGCGCCCGGACGACATATGCTGGCAGCATAGCTTTCGAGGAGTTTTGAGGGGACTGTGGCGCTTTGGCGGGCAACTACACGGGAAACGACGAGTGCGACGGACAGGAGGCGACGGTATGTCTGACTTGCAGGAAACCGTGGGCACGGTGATCCGGCGCGAACGCTCCGCCCGCCACCTGACGATGAAGGAACTGGCCGAGCGCTCGATCATCTCGGTCGTCTACCTGGGCGAGATCGAGCGCGGCAAGAAATATCCCTCGCCCGTAGTGCTGGAGCGTCTGTCCGAGGCGTTGGAGATGGATGTCTCCGACCTGCTCTGGCTGGTCGCGGAGGAGCTGCGCGCCGCCCAGCAGCCACAGATGCTCAAGGCGATTGGCTTCACCACCCGCGCGCCCACGAACTCCGGCGGCTCGCGCATCGTCAACATGCTCGATAGCGGCGAACCGATCCTCTCGCTGGTGCGCCCACACGGCGCCGTGGCTTGAGAGTGGGCTGATGTCAAGAAGGCGTATTCCGAAGCCGCAGATGACTTTTCCGCGCACTAATCGCCGCCTCGCGATGGGGCTCACTGTTCTGATTGCCTTCGCAGTTGCGGACAGCCGACGCGTCATGCCATCAACGTCCTTCATCATCGGAACCTTTGCCGTTAGCCTTATTTTATTGACAGCCACCTGGTTTCGAAATTTTCGCTGGCAACAGATCGTACATACCGTAGGCTATTTCGCGAGTTTATACTGCATCATAATACTGCTTATTGCGGGGCGATTCTGGCTGGCACTGGGCGCGTCCCTACTCGTACTCGTGGTCATTCTGTATCCCAGTTTGCGCTATTTTCGCGGACAAATGCGACGGCAAATTCGCGATGGGCTTCTTTGAAGTCGCGTGCCGCAGGTCTTC
>DAHUXT010000272.1 GCA_027307065.1 Ktedonobacteria bacterium | reverse complement strand
ACAGCCATGCTGCTTGCCGATGGCTCGGCGCTGCTCATGGGGTCAGACGGCGCGTCAAAGCTTATCTCGACAGTTACCTACCATCCCGCGAGCAATACATGGACATCCGGCGTAGCGCTCCAGGGGAGCACCGGTCTGTACTACGCAACGCTACTCCCCAATGGCAAGGTCATGGCGCTTATCGGCAATCCCACCTTCAACACAAACGCGCTGCAAGCAGAGTTATATAGCCCAGGCAGTGGTATATGGTCGTCGGCAAATTCCGGCTATGACGGCACTCAAGCGGCTCCGGTGACACAGCTACCAGACGGCAGGCTCGTTGTTGCTGGCGGGTACCAGCGTTTGAACGGCGGTATTTATTGGAATACATCCAAGCAGACACAAATCTATCACCCAACGACGAATATGTGGACGCGCGGGCACGATCTGCCGACGACGCGTTATTTTCATGTCCTGAACACGCTACCAGACGGCAACGTGCTCGTGGCTGGCGGTGATGCGTCCGATTCGTGGCAGAATGGTTGGTTCACGCCGACGACTCAAATCTACTCGGCAGCTTCTAACACCTGGTCTTCTGGCGCAGACATGCTCACCGGCCCGCGCAACGCTACGTCTATTGTGTTGGCGAATGGCCAGGTCATGGTGGCTGGAGGCCTTATCCCGATCGTTCCGCCGACACCGACACCGACTCTGCCGACACCGACGCCGCAAGCGACTACCGCAATGGGATACCGTATCGACGAGATGAGCTTGAAGCGTCCACAGTCTGGCCCATGGGTACAGTCAGACCTGGTGGAACTCTATTCTACCGTGCCTGGCGCGGCCAAGAACGTGCATGCTGTGGCGGGCAATGGATCAGCGTCTGTGACATGGAACAAGCCAGTCGATGGCGGCAGCGCGATCACCGGCTATGTTGTCACCGCGTCGCCCGGCAGCAGGCATGTGACCGTGGGCGGGTCGGCCACGAGCGCGAAGTTCAGCGGTCTCACCAACGGCGTCAAATACACGTTCAGTGTCGTCGCGATCAATGCGCTTGGCGCCAGCCCAGGCGCCACCTCGAACGCTGTTACTCCCGTAGGGGCTCCGACACCGACACCAACCTCGCCAGCGGGCGGCGGGAGCGGGTCGTCGCCGACGCCGACGACGGACACAGGATCCGCTGGGGATGCGACGCCGACACCCGCCAGTGCGACCGCGACAACAGATCAATCCCAGGCGACGGCTCCGGGTGGCAACACGTTGGCGGCTAGCGCCTCGCCGACAGGGACATCAGACTTCGTCTCACCATTTGTTGTTGCGGGTGCGATTGGCCTGCTGGTGGCGCTGTTGGCCGTGGGATTGGGCATTGTGCTCTCCCGCAGGTCTCAGGCAAGATAGGGAGGCGGGCGACTGAAGGCGCGCCTGAATGGCCTGCGGGCCACGAAGCTCGCCTGCGCGGGCTCGGAGGTGGGATGTGGCATCCCCCAAGGACGTCATACAATTGGGTCTTACTTGCCAATGCAAAACTCGGCGAAGATGCGGTCGAGCAGGTCGGCGGTGGCCGTCTCGCCGGTGATCTCGCCCAATGCTTCGAGCGCGGCCCGCAGGTCGATGGCGACGAAGTCCAGCGGAAGTCCGTCTGCCAGCGTCACCTGGGCCGCCTGGAGGTGCTCCAGGCCACGGCGCAACGCGTCTTTGTGGCGCGCGCTCGAGACGAGCACATCGCCCGCCTGCGCTGCGCCGCCAAGCGCCAGGGCCGCGATCTGCCCTTCGAGGGATGCCAGCCCCTCGCCCGTAACGGTAGACGTTGCGACCAGTGGCGCATCGGGCCAGAGTGCCTGAGCCGCCTCATCAGGAATCCGCCGCAGCAAATCCGCCTTATTGCGGATGAGAATCGCGGGCCGCGTCGTGTCTTGCTGGGTCAGCGTCCGTAGCTCCGCCGCCACGCTCTCATCCAGCGGAGTGAGCGCCTCCGAGCCGTCGAGCACGAGCAGCAGCATGTCCGCCGACCGCGCCGCATCCCGTGAGCGCTCGACGCCGATGCGCTCCACGGGGTTCTCGGTCGGCGTCAGCCCGGCGGTATCCACCAACTGGACGGCGATGCCGCCGATGAGCGCCTTCTCTTCCACCGTGTCACGCGTGGTTCCGGCAATCGGCGTGACGATGGCGCGTTCGGTGCGCAGCAGCGCGTTGAGCAGACTTGATTTGCCGACGTTCGGACGGCCCACCAACGCCACCCGCAGCCCCTCGCGCAGCACGCGGCCACGATCGGCCCCCGCGAGCATGTGTTCGATAGTTGCTTCGGCATCGGCGATGAATGCCCCCAATTCACTCGGGTTGGGAGCAGGCACCTCTTCTTCGGGGAAATCGATGCTCGCCTCGATGCGTACCAGCGCTGCCATCGCCTGACCGCGTGCCCTGCCAACCTCCGCCGAGAGCTCACCTTGAAGCTGCCGCAGCGCTAGCCGGTGGCCCGCATCGGTTTCGGCGTTGATAAGTGCCATCACTGCCTCAGCCTGGGCCAGGTCCACCCGGCCATTGAGGAATGCCCGCAACGTCATCTCGCCGGGTTGCGCGCTCCGGGCGCCAGCCGCCAGCATCGCTTCGAGGATACGCCGTAGCACCAGCGGGCTGCCATGCGCCGAGATTTCTACGACATCTTCGCGAGTGTACGTGCGTGGAGCGCGCATGAACACCGCCATGACCTCGTCGATGATCTCCCCAGTCGCAGGGGCAATCGCGCGGCCGAAGAGCAGTTGATGCGACGGTGGCGCGTTGTCGGGCAGGGCATGCGCGGGCTGGAAGACGCGCAATCCAACTGCGAAGGCCGATGGGCCGCTCATGCGCACGATGCCGATGCCGCCGATACCGGGGGGCGTGGCGATCGCCGCGATCGTATCGTCGCCGTATCCAACTGGCGTGGATGCTGTCTCGTATGTGTCTTGTGGGTTTTGCGGGTCGTGGGAATCGCTCATGGGTGCATGGTATCACGGACATGGCGCGCAATGCGCCTGAGCCTACCGGGAGCGACAATACGACGGTGCGGGAAGCATTCACCCGGCAATTGGTGGTATACTCCTGAGGGTGCGCTCTGCGACAGCCAATGTCTATGGTGAGAGAACGTGCGCGACTTTATGTGGTTATTAGCAGTGAACTTATGAGGAAATATGCAGGCAGCGGAGATGCAGGAGACCGAGACCGGACGACGAGTCCGTGACGATATCCGTAATGTGGCGATTATAGCGCACGTAGACCACGGCAAGACGACACTGGTGGATGGGTTGCTCAAGCAGAGCCATATCTTTCGCGACAATCAGCAGGTCGGCGAACTGATCATGGATTCCAATGAACTGGAACGCGAGCGCGGCATTACCATTCTGGCCAAGAATACGGCGATTATCTATCGCGGCATCAAAATCAATATCATCGACACCCCAGGCCACGCTGACTTCGGTGGCGAGGTGGAGCGCGTGCTGAACATGGCCGACGGCTGCCTGCTGCTGGTGGATGCCGTCGAGGGGCCGATGCCGCAGACGCGTTTCGTGCTGAAGAAGGCACTGGAGTTGGGGCTGCGGCCGATTGTGGTCATCAACAAGATCGACCGCGCCGACGCTCGCCAGCAGGTGCTCGACTGGACGCAAGATCTCTTCCTGGACCTGGCGACTCGCGACGACCAGCTCGATTTCCCGGTACTCTACGCCATCGCCCGCGAGGGAATCGCTCGCCGGGCGCCCGACGACGACAACGACGACCTGGAGCCGCTTTTCGAGACGATTGTCAACGTGGTGCCCGCGCCTGAGGTTGAGGTAGACGGCCCCTTCCAGATGCTGGTGACGACGCTGGATTACGACGACTACAAGGGCAAGTACGCGATTGGTCGCATCACCCGTGGGCGGGCGCGGCCAGGGATGGCGGTCGCCCATATCTCGCGTGAGGGCGAGTTGGCGCGCGGGCGCATTGGTCAGGTCTTTACCTGGCGCGGACTGGCACGGGTTGAGGTCGATGAGGCGGCCGCTGGCGACATCATTGCGCTGACCGGCATCGCCAATGCGAACATCAGCGACACCATTGCCGACTTTGATACGCCCGAGGCGCTGCCGACGCTGGCCATCGAGGAGCCGACGCTCAAGATGACATTCGGCGTCAACACCAGCCCGTTCGGCGGACGCGAGGGCAAGTTCAGCACGTCGCGCCAGTTGCGCGCCCGGCTCTATCGCGAGCTGGAGACGAACGTGAGCATGCGTGTCGAAGATGGCAGCACCGCCGACGAGTTCATCGTCTCTGGCCGTGGCGAGTTGCACCTCTCGATCCTGATCGAAACGATGCGCCGCGAGGGCTACGAGCTACAGGTATCGCGCCCGGAGGTCATCACCCACAACGACGACGGCAAGGTGATGGAGCCGATGGAGCGGCTGGTGATCGACACCCGCGAGGCGTACATCGGCGCGATCAGCGAGACGCTGGCGATCCGCAAGGGGCGCATGGCGAATATGGTCTATGATGGCCAGGGCAACGTCCGGCTGGAATACGACATCCCGACACGCGGGCTGATCGGCTTCCGCAATGCGTTTCTCACGCTGACGCAGGGCAACGGCGCGATGTCGAGCATGCTGACGGGCTATTCGCCGTGGCTTGGCTCCATCGGCACATCGCGCAACGGTGTGCTGATCGCGTCTGAGGCGGGCGTCGCGGTTACCTATGGTCTGAACAACGCCCAGCAGCGCGGCCAGACGTTCATCGAGCCGGGCACGCCGGTCTACGAGGGGATGAT
>DAHUXT010000271.1 GCA_027307065.1 Ktedonobacteria bacterium | reverse complement strand
ACCTCGAACGCCAAATTCGCCGCTGGAGCGGCCAACTCGACGCGTCGCGCAATCGCCCACTCCCCGATCTCGACGCTGTTACCCAGTGGCTCACGACCAACCTGCCGGAGTCCGGTCCGGCCACGATCGTCCACGGTGATTACCGCCTGGACAATGCGATGTACGCTCCCGAGCCCCCGGCGCGCATCGTGGCGATCTTCGACTGGGAGATGGCGACCATCGGCGACCCGCTCGCCGATCTCGGCTATCTCCTCTCGTTTTGGCAGGAGCCGGACGATCCGGGTTCAGACCTCGGAGACGCCGCGTGGCGCTTGACCACGCTACCTGGATTTGCGACGCGCGCGCAGCTTGTCGCTCGCTATGCCGAACGCACCGGCCGCCAGATGGAGCATGTGGCCTTCTATGTGGCGCTGGCCATCTGGAAACTCGCGATCTTGCTGGAAGGCAGCTATCGCCGCCATCTGGCGGGCACGACGGATGATCCGTTCTTCGCAACGCTCGACCGAGGCGTTCCGACGCTGGCGCAGCGGGCGCTCGCCATCTGCCATGGCGCGATACGCGTCGGATGATGCCGCACGACGAAAACTCAGGGGAGACACAATGAGTGATACGGCGCCTGCTGTGGAGCAGGCCCAGCAACCAGATCCGTTCATGAGCCTGAAGCAGGGTGGGGTGGAGCTCTACATTGTGCGTCATGCCGATGCGCTACCGGACGCGTCCGAAGTGGTTGACGGCGGATACGACGAGCAGTCTCTGAGCGCGCTAGGGCGACGACAATCCGAGGCGCTGGCCACGCGGCTCCGAGATATCTCGTTGTCGGCTATTTATACCAGTCCCGCGGGACGCGCCATCCAGACTGCCGCGCCAACAGCGACAACTCATGGACGCGAGATACAGGTGGTCGAGGGTTTGCGCGAGATCGCTATTGGTTCGCTGGCCGCTGATGAAATGCCTGTTGGCACCCCTGAGGAAGTGTCTAACGTGTTGCGGACACGGCTGCGCGAAATTGCTATGATCGCGGTCGGCACGGGGCGGTGGGATAGTATCCCCGGCACCGAGCCGTCGGACCATCTGCGTGCGCGGTTGACGGCGGCGATGGATCGCATCATTGCGGCCCACGCTGGCGAGCGCGTGATGATTGTGAGTCACGCCGGGGCCATCAACGCATACCTGGCCGCGCTGCTTGGCCTCTCACACGATTACTTCTTTCCCACGGCGAACACTGCCATCTCTGTGATCCGCGCCCTGGGTGACCGTCGTATGCTCTTTTCACTCAATGACATCGGCCATCTGTTGCAAGCGGGATTGTTCAGCCCACGGGGCTAGAGCAAATCTGCAAAAAGTTTGGATCGGCGAGTAGCGCCTGAAGCTGTGTCGGACAGAGTCGATCTATTGCCCGCCAGTCTCACCTTACAGAGTCTTGCTGTAAGCACGTCGACCTGCCGAGCGGAGGATGGGCGTGGGCTGCGTGGGCTAGCGTGGGCTAGCGGCGATACCAGAAGTTGTCCCACAGTTCCCAGAACGTCTGGCCTCGGGCGATGACCTTGCGGGGTCCGGCAACCTCCACGCCAGGGCGCCCTTCGAAATCGGCGACACGATCGGGCGAGGCCAGTTCCACCGTGAACGTGACAGGGCTTGTCGGTTTCCAGGGTGCGGGCCAATCGTGCGATGAGATCGCTGTGTGTACGCGCTCCTCGATCAGTGCGCAGGCGTCTGCGTGGCCGAGGCTTCGCGCCGAATAGCGTCCCAGCCCCACCTTCACTGGCGCTGTAACAATCTTTGGGCCGAGCAAATCCGTCACCTCACGGCAGGTTGCCTCGTCGCCCGAGACGAAAATGATGGGTACGTTCCACTCGCCGCAGATGGCTGCTTCGATGCCGCTTTCACCCACCAATGTCTCGTTAATCCAGGCGTTGTACCAGGCCTCACTGCTGACGGTATGGCACATAACGCCATCGGGTGTGCCGGCCATTGCGTGTGCGCCGACGAGCAGCGCCGCATCGCAGCTCTCCTTGAGCGGCTCGACGTAGCGGCACCACGCGTGCCCGAGCACGTAGCTCGCGCCACGTTCCAGCTGTTCAGGGATGAGGCTTCTGAAGCTGTCCGCACCGCCCGCACCGTGGCAATCGATCACGATGATGTCATCCGCGCCGCTCGCCTTCGCCCCACGTACCGCCGCATTGACCTCACCCGTGAGTAGACGACGGCCTTCCTGGTATTGCGTCTTCCCTGAACTCACCTGGTCCCATGTCTCGATCCCCGCAATGCCTTCCATATCGACCCAGATGACAACACGCACCGATGCGCTCCTTCCAGTAGGCGAACGTCTCACGCGACCCTTTTGGTTGAACGTTTGGGGATTGGGTGTGTACTTGGTCCGGTCTATCCGGTCTAAGCGCAATCTACGAGCTGGTGAGTGCCAGAATCGCCCAGTAGATCACCGCGGCGCCAGAATCGTCGGCGGCGGCATCGATCGCGACGCGCGCATTGACGAGCAAGTCGTCCTCGCTGGCCTTGATGAGGTCGGTGAGTCGGCGGGCAACAGGCGCCTCGTCGGCGTCGTCATCATCGTCGTCTTCCGCGATGAACCACTGGTTGCGATGCTCGAGTGTGGCCCCAGCGGTGGCGAACGGCCGAAGCAACTCGGCGGTCGCGTCCATTGCGTCGGCGATACCAAGTCGTCCACGACGATGCCGCAACACGACGTCTTCAATTCGCACCGCGTCGGCTCGCGCTCGAATGCCATGTTGCAATGTGGGAAGTATCTGATTCAGCCACGCGCCATCGGCGGCGGTCAAATGCGCGAGATAGACACTCGCATTGATTCGTCGCTCCTGGTTCGGGCTACCAGATGTCGCTCCCAGCATCTGGCGATGTCTTCCCTGCCTCATGCACCACCCCCAGACTCGCGGATGTCTTCACGCAACCGCGCCACTCGACCACGACGGCATTGTCACCTGTCAGGTAGAAAGTCGAGACCGTCGCAGGCGTTACTGCACTGTTCTGCCGTGCTACGCTGAAAGAGGAATACGCGGCCGCTGCTACATCGGTTACCCACATGCTATCACGCGGCGCGCGCCCCTGCCAGCACGCACGAACTCGGACGGATTCCGGCCTCGTTTCGGCGTTTCGCGGGGATTCGCGTCAAGCGTTCCACGAACGCAGCGACTTTCCAGGCTACCTGGTATTATGATATACGCGAGAATCATCGCCAGGTTTCTGCTTGCTCCGTGGGAGGTCGCATGCTCTTTCTCTTCGATATCGACGGCACATTGCTTCATGGTATGCCTCCCGCCCACCGTATGGCGCTGTGTGATGCCGCGGAGGAGATCTACGGTGTGAAGCCACTGCCGCGACACCTTGGCAAAACTGCAGGTCTCACCGACAGCGTGATTGCCCGGCGCATGCTGCTCGATGCCGGGGTGCCCCCAGAGGAGATTGTGCCAGGTTTGCACGCATTCTATGCGGCAGCCGCCGATGCCTACGAGCGTCATGTGCCATCGGACCTCTGCCCGTACTACACGCCGCATGTGGTCGAAACGCTCGAATGGCTGCGTGAGCAAGGGGCGTTGCTGGCGTTGGTGACTGGCAACATCGAGCGCATCGCCTGGCGCAAGCTCGCGGCGGCGGGACTGGACGCCTATTTCCTGTTCGGCGCCTTCGGCGATGAGGCCGAATCTCGTGATGAGTTGCCTCCCAAGGCTGTTCGTCGCGCAGAACAACGATTCGAGCGCGCGTTTAGCCGCGATGCGGTCTACGTGGTTGGCGATACACCCGCCGATATTGCCTGCGGCGTGAACTCTCAGCTTCGGACCATCGCGGTGGCCACCGGCCCGGAGCATTCGCTCGCGGAACTATCAAACTGTCATCCGGACTTTGCATTGCACGACCTGGGCGAACTCAGCAGTCTGCCGCTTTTTGGCGAAGCGAGCGCCGATATGTCTGCAAATACCCGCGCGGGGTAACTGCCCTTGAAGTGGCAACGCGAGGTATGGTATCATGTCTCTGCTGTGCGGTTGTCACCGCATACCATGATCCCGGATCGTCTAATGGTAGGACAGCTGACTCTGGATCAGCCAGTCGTGGTTCGAATCCACGTCCGGGAGCCTTGCCCTTCTGCAGCAGCGACGTGAAGTGGCTTCGTATCTGGCTCGCCGACAGGCGAGCAGCGAAGCTTGTCATGTACGCTGCTTTGTTGTGTCTGCGGTCGGATATGGGTCGTGTCACCTCTGCAGCAGGGGCGGTTTGGCTGATTCATATCATGGCGATGGTTACCGGTGGGCAGGGGCATCTGTGGTACGTGCGTGCATGTCCGATACCAATGAAGAGGTGGCGGCATGAATGCGCTGCGGAGTAGGCGGCAGCGGGAGCGTGCGCCTCAACGTGCTCATCGTGCACAGGAGAAGCATCAGCCATGGTTACGGCCACGGCTTCTGGGGCTGCTCCTTGCGCTGTGCGCCCTCCTAAGTGCCTGTGGTCTCACGAGTGACAGCGGCGGGCAACTCACTCAACGCACGACAACGCCGACCGCATCGCACTCCAGTGCTACTGTCTACGTGTCGTCCGACAGTATTTATGCACTGCGTGCCAGCGACGGCGCTCTCCGATGGCGTGCAGTAGCAGGGGACTGCGGGGGATCAACCATCGTAGCGGGTGACGTTCTTTTCACGACTGCGACTGGCGCATTGTGCGCGCTTAATATCCAGGATGGCAGCCTACGGTGGCGCTCGCCGTTGGGCGGCGTCGTCCGCTCACCACTGGCGCTGGCGGATGACATGCTCTTCTATGTCGGCAATCCAGCGCAG
>DAHUXT010000270.1 GCA_027307065.1 Ktedonobacteria bacterium | reverse complement strand
GTAGAGCGCGCCGCGATTCGGCCCGGTGCTGCGGTCGGCGTCGCACGCGGGATAAAGCAGCGCCCCACGCGAGCTTTCCGCTGGCACGGCGAAGTCGAAGGCGATCTGTGTCGGGCTGACGGTATGTTGCGGCCCGAAGCTGACGCCGCCATCGCTGGAGCTACTCTCGACGATGGCGCTATTCTGCACATCGTGCCAGGCGACGAAGAGCGTGCCATCGGGTCCGACGAACGGGTCGGCAGCAATGACCGCTTTGGGGCCGGATGACGTATCGCTCGCCGCGACGGGATTCGAGAAGGTGACGCCATGATCGGTGGAATGGCTTACCAGCAAGAAATTGCTGCTCGATGCGCTGCCGGTGGCGTTGTCCCAGCCGACGTAGACGGTACCTTCGTGCGGGCTGCCGGCATTGTTGTCGACCGTGATCATTGGCTTGTCGTTGAACTGCGCCTCGCCCGACTGGAAGTTGAAATAGGTTGGCGTCCAGGTTCTGCCGCCATCCGACGAGCGCGCAACCGCCATCTCGGTGCCGTTAATCGCGCCGCCATTGCTGAAGAACACGATGATGTAGCTATAGTAGACGTTGCCATGCAGATCCCAGGCGACACCCGGATCGGAGCCGAAATCGAAGCCGTTGTTGGTAACGGGCGGCGGCAGTGGCAGGTCTACCCCGCCCCAGGTCGCGCCGCCATCGCTGGAGAAGTAGCCCCGCATCGGCAGACGGAAGATTTCGTTGGCGCCACCGACGAGCTGCGATGGATTGCTGGGATTGATCGCAATGGATGTCTCGCTCTGCGGGCCAGGCTCATTGCTGACGTTGACGTTCGTGCCAACCTTCACGCTCCCTGCCTTGCCCGGCGCGGACGGCGTAAAGCCAGGCGCCGAGACAACCTGATACTTCGCCCACCATCGTGGCTTGTTGTAGGGCGAATTGCTCTTCGAGCCAGATGCGTGGGTCGCGACCCCGCCGTGCAGCATTGCTACGGCGAGTAGCGCCATGGTCACTATCGCCGCACCTGCGGCCCAGAGTCCTCGCTTGCGTGTCATGGGCGTCCCTTTCATCCCTGCTCGCATGTGCCGCCTCCGTTGGCGGTACGCGCGTTTCTCCCCCATGTTCCATAGGAGTGTTACGCCAGCCCATTACAGCCGCGCCACCAGCGGAACCAGCCAGCAGCGCGCCTGATTCGAGGTATTGTAGCAGGGGAGCGACAAACGGTCAATCGCGCAGGGAAAAGGGCGCCGCGTATACGACGTCGTTATGGGCGCAATAGCTACGGCGCTGGCGACCCGTCCTTGACTGGTGTTCGTGTTCCGCCTTAGCCCGCCTCTAGCATCTCTTTCATCTTGAGATAGCCATCGGTGAAGGCTTTCTTGACGAAGCCTGCCATCACTGGCTCGGCGACCCGCAAGAGACCTTTCGACTCAAGATGTACGCGCACATGCACCTGGGTACCGTCAACTGCTGGCTGAAGCGTGTTGGCGTGCTCGCCGGACATTGTTCCGCTCGTCTTGACTGTATAGGCGGAATTGGGCGCAAGCTCGGTAACTTGCCAGCCGGACTCGTCGCGCTGGCCCATGATATTGCGCACCGCGATGCCCGTCGATCCGACCGAGAGCGGTCCATCCGAGGTCTGGCGATACTCTGCCAAGTCGGTCTGCCACTGTGGATAGCGGCTCACATCCGTCAAGAACGCGAAGACTGCTTCGGGAGGCCGGTTGATAACAATGTCGTGCTCGAACGCGATCATGATGTCCTCCTTCAGAATGTGGGACTACGACTATTCGCCCTTTGGCGTGCCTCTAGCATGCCTGGATAGACCATCGTTGACCACGAGCAACACTCACATTTACCTCACCTGATTGCCCAGTCGCAACGCCCAAACCTCATCTGCGGTGCCCCTTGCAACTCGCGTCGCACGGGAAATACCGCGACAGTATCTGCGAGAGTCCAGGTCTGGGCTAAGAAGGCCCAAGATCAGGGTCACGGTAAGTTGGTGTTTGCCAGGCCGACCAGCGAGCTAGATGAGAACTGGACGCTGACGGAGATCGAAAACCAGTGGCTCATCTCAGATGAGATTTGGAGCTTTGCCCCTGGTAGTGAGACGTAGTATCATGAATCACACCAGAATGTGTGGCAAAGAACGTGGCGCTGCCTGTGCAGACCATGTAGCACGCGGATGGCGCCGCGTAATCGAATCACGAAGTTTGACAGAAGGGCGACCGGAGCATGGAAATTGCGCGCCGCGTAACGAAGGAAATAGCTCCTGCTGTACCCTTGCTGGTCTTTGGCTCTCTGTTCGTAATCGCAGGTTATTTCCTCCCTTGGGTCACCTATCACCTTGAAGGCGGCTTCCTGATTTCAACAGTCAACGGGTGGGATGCGGTTCTTGGCAATGGCGGTATCTTTAGTTTTGCCGTTGGCGGCGCCAACCTTTCCACGCCTGTTGGATGGCTTCTCTTTCTACTTCTTCCGTTTCCCCTGCTGATGGCGCTGATGGCGCTCGCGCTTAGTTTCTTCACGCCGTCCTCACCTGCTAATGGCACGCTCCGTTCTCTCATCCTTTGGCGGATTTTCTGGCCGGTTGTGGTCCTTGGCACGCTCGAACTATTGTTAGTGAGCTATCTACTTGATCCATTTGGGCTTAACCGCACGAGCAGCCAATGGGCATTGCGCGGTGACCCACCTCCGTACGCCGGGGCAGGACTCTATCTCGTCTACACTGGCTGGATCCTCATCGTGGTGGCTGGCTTACTGATCGATAGGGCCCGCTTTCGTGAACCGCACACCACCCCATAAGATGCGCTCCCTGCAACTCGTGTCACACAAGAACGTAGTTCGTTTGAACCACTGCTATCTTCGTTTGGTTGAGCCGCTCATGGTTGTTCATCCGCTGGCTCCCACGGCAGGTGGTGCAGTGGCATTGACGCGCCCGGCGTACGATGCCGGGAGAAAGGTTGGCAGGGCATGCCAGATAATCTTTCGAGTGCGAATGCGGAGGGTGAACAGGGTGCCGTCGCTACGGCGGTGCGCGAACTGATCCAGGGGGTGCGCGCGGGCGAACCATTGCGCGCAGGCGGGCTGACACTCGTGCCGCTGCTCCCGGCCACCGAGCAGGTGAAACGTCACTCAGGCTATCTGCCGCTGGAGGAGGCGTTGCGGCGCAATCTGGTGACAATTACCGAACAAGCGCGGGCGACCGTACCCGAACTGACAGCGACCAGCACAGCCGAGACGCCGGTGGTGCTGGTGGGCGGCGAGCAGGTCATCGGCGGCCTGCAGAATCGCGTGCTGAATACGACCATTCTGGTCGCGGCCCATGTGACACAGCCAATTCCAGTCACGTGTGTGGAGGCGGGGCGCTGGCACGATTCCAACGCCTACTCTGCGAGCTATGATGCTGGCGCGCCGACAAGTGGCGAGGGCGCGCAGCAGACCGAGGAGGCGCTCCACGCGGCGCGCAGGTTCCGCTCGGAGGAGGCGGCCTATGCGAAATTGCGCCACATGCACGCCAAAGCGGTGACGTCGTCGCTTTCGTCCGGCGGTGGACACCGCTCAGATCAGGGCGCGGTCTGGGGCGAGGTCTCCGCACGGATGATGTCCACTGGCTCGTTCTCGCCATCGAACGCGATGGATACGCTGTACAAGACTCCAGAGCGAGCGAACAAGCTGAAAGAGACGGTCGACGAACTCAAGCGGCCAGAGGGCGCGCTCGGCTTCGTCGCGATGCTTGGCTCAGATGTGCTCGGCGCGGAGGTCTTCACCGACGAGTCCCTGGCCGATGCCTACTGGGAGAAGTTGGCGCGCAGCTACGCGGTGGAGGCGCTGGACACTGACAAGAGCGGCGAGGGTGACGCGCAGAACGGTGATATGGACGCCACGGCGATCAATGTCGGCGAGGCACGACTGCTGGCCGATGCCCTTGCCGCGGACATCCAGGTGCATCCGTCGCCGGGGCTGGGCAAAGATGCCCGGCTGGTCGGTCGCCACGTCTCAGGCGCGGGCCTGGTCTATGATGGCGCGGTAGTGCATCTCTCGCTCTTCCCCGAAGCCGCCGACTCTGGCGAGGGCGAAGCCGCGACGACGCCAACCCAGCGCCATTATGGCGGCCACCGGCAGACCACTATATAGTAAGCAGCAGGCATTTAGTTAGACACGGTGACGGCCGGGAGCATGTGGGCGCTCGACGCGTTCGGTGCTCCCGGCTCCGTCACTCTCATGTGGAGCGCCGCAATAGGCCGGTAGTCCCGTGGTATTATGCAAGCGCGTAATGGGACTCTGTCACAGGTAAATGATGATACATGAGGCATCGACAATGGCTACTATTCCTGAGGAAGTAACCACTCTGCTTGAGCGTTTGCCACTGAGCGATCAGCAACGTGTGCTAGATTATGCGCGTAGGCTGGCGGGCTCCGGCTCCCCGCGTTTCCCTCGCACGTCATTACCACCAGGTACAGCACCTGATGTCCTGCTTCGCATCACCGTCTCGCCAGAGATTGGCGAAGCGATGGAACGGGCATTGGAGGACTGCGAGCGGATTGACGCTGATGAGTAGTGCCTCCGCTCCTGGAGGAGTTGGGGCTTATCTCCTCGATTCCAGTGTGCTCATTCGCTCCTTGCGCGGCGATAGTAGTATCCGCGCCCGCCTAGCTGGCGCCACTGCCTTATATATACCAAGTGTGGCACTAGGTGAACTGTATTTCGGTGCATTTGGGTCGCCCACCCGCACAGCGGACGCATTACAAGACATCGATAGTCTAGCGGCAAGCATGACTATCCTTGCGGTAGATGCCACCACCGCTCAGATATATGGTCGAATCGGC
>DAHUXT010000026.1 GCA_027307065.1 Ktedonobacteria bacterium | reverse complement strand
CGCCACCAAACTCGGCGGGGATGGCCTCGTTCGGCTCGCCAATCAGCGCGATAGGCTGGCCGACGGGCACGGTCTCGCCTTCCTGCGCCAGAATCTTGCGCAGTGTCCCGGCGGCGTACGCCTCGGCCTCGATGTTGACCTTCTCCGTCTCGATCTCCGCCAGCGCATCGCCCTTCTGAATGGTGTCGCCTTCATGCTTGATCCAGCGGAGGATCTTGCCCTCTTCCATCGTATCGCCCATCTTGGGCATCACGACTGTATTCATCCGGCTTTCCCTTCTATCGAGCGCCCGCTGGCTGCGGCACAATCGCCTTGACGGCGGCGATCACATCGTTGCGGGCAGGCAAGGCAAGCTGTTCGAGCGACTTGCTGTATGGCATCGGCACATCCTTGCCGGTCACATGGCCGATGGGCGCGTCGAGCCAGTCGAAGCCGTGCTCGTAGATCAGCGCGGCGATGCCCTGGCCTGTGCCGTAATACTTCCAGCCCTCCTCGGCAACCACGACGCGGTTCGTTTTGCGCAGCGATTCGAGCACCAGGTCCAGATCGATCGGGCGAATCGAGCGCAGGTCAATCACCTCGGCTTCGATGCCCTCCTTCGCCAGTTCTTCCGCCGCCTGCAGACAGATGTGCATCATGCGCGAGAAGGTCACCAGCGTCACGTCTTTGCCTTCGCGGCGGACGATGCCCCGGTTGAGCGGAACGGTATATTCCTCGCCCTCGTCGGGCACCTCGCCCTTCACGCTGTAGAGCAATTCGTGCTCGACGAAGAGAATCGGGTCCTCATCGCGGATCGCCGACTTGAGCATGCCCTTCGCGTCGTAGGGGGTCGCGGGCATGACCAGCTTGAGGCCGGGAATGTGGGCAAACATGCTTTCGAGCATCTGCGAGTGCTGGGCGCCACGTTGCGCGCCACCGCCGCCGGGCATGCGAATGACCATTGGGATGCTCGGCTGGCCGCCAAACATGTAGCGGAACTTGGCCGCGCTGTTGATGATCAGATCGCTGGCGAGCAGGCTGAAGTTCATCGTCATCAGTTCGGCGATGGGCCGCAGACCCCCAATCGCGGAGCCAATGGCCGTGCCAATGATGATCTCCTCGGCCAGCGGCGTATCCTTGACACGCTTCTCGCCGAACTCCTCGAAGAGCCCCTTGGTGACGGCATAGGTGCCGCCATATCCGGCGATATCCTCGCCCATGATGTAGACCCGATCGTTGCGCCGCATTTCCTCGGCAATCGCCTCGCGCAGCGCGTCACGGTAGGTAATCGTTCGCATCGTCTTCTTCTATCTCTATCTTCTGAACTCTGGGTGCTAACGCGTCATCGCCACGGCTAGTCGCGTGGGGTGCTCGGCTGGTTGCGCCAGGCAATTGCGCCAGTGCCGTCGGCCAGCACGTCATCATACAGCGCGTCGGGTTCTGGCACGGGACTTTCCTCGGCAAACTGCGCGCACTCCTCCACGACTTCATCGGCGCGCATGTTGGCGGCAGCGATATCGTCGTCGGTGATGATGTCGTTCTCTTTCAGTTTCGCCTCGAACAGCGCGATGGGATCGCGCGAGGAACGCCAGCGGGCCTCCTCGTCACGGGTGCGATAGTAGGCGGGATCGGCCATCGAGTGGCCGCGGAAGCGATAGGTGACGGACTCGACCAGCGTTGGGCCTTCGCCTTTGCGCGCCCGTTCCGCCGCCCGCAGCATCGTCTCGCGCACTGCCAGCAGATCCATGCCGTCCACCCGCTCATACGCCATGCCATAGGCCGCGGCGCGCGGCTCCAGCGACGACACCGACCACGCTTTGGTGACGGCCATGCCCATCGAATACTGATTGTTCTCACAGTAATAGACGACCGGCAGCTTCCAGAGGCTCGCCAGATTCAGCGCTTCGTGGAACGCGCCTTCGTCCGCCGCGCCATCGCCAAACATCACGGACACAACGCTCTGCTTCCCCTCATACTGGCTGGCGAAGCCAATGCCCGTGCCAATGGCAAGCTGCGCGCCGACAATCGCCTGGCCGCCGATCAAGTTGTGCTCGGCGCTGTACATGTGCATCGAGCCGCCACGGCCCTTGCTGCATCCGGTCGCCTTGCCAAATAGCTCAGCCATCACTGCCTTCGGGTCGATTCCCTTGAGGATAGCGTGCCCGTGCTCGCGATAGCTGCTCACGACGTAATCTTCTGGCCGCAGCGCGCTCAGCGCACCGACGCCGCTCGCCTCCTGGCCGATATAGAGATGCAGAAAGCCGCCGATTTTGCCGAGGGTATACTCCTCCGCGGCCTTCTCCTCGAAACGCCGGATGAGCACCATCTGGTAGTGCATGTGGAGCAGTTGCTCCCGATCCAGTCCGGCCAGTGTGACATTGCGTATGGCCATCGTTACCTCTGTCTCCTCCCTGCCTGGTGAGGCAGGATAGTGCGCCCAGGTGGACGCTGGTTGGTGCGGCGTCTGATACCGCGATATGGTGAAGCGCGTGCATGCGCTCCGGTTGCCGTTGTGAGATGAACACGCGATTATGATGCGTGTGCTTGAATAATTCCGTTGCACTCGGCTCGCCGTTGTGATAGCCGCGTCTGCGCTCAAGGCGGCGCAGATGTCCGGTGGTGCGGTTCTTTGACGCGGGCGCTATGATGGTGCTATGCGCCCCAGACGGCGCGGCGAATCCGCGATCCCCATCCATCCAATAGAGGTACGAGCGAGCCATGACCTACGTCATCTGCCAGCCCTGCATTGGCGTGAAAGACGCATCGTGTGTCGACGTCTGTCCGGTCGATTGCATTCACGCCCGTGAGGAAGACGAGCAATACTATATCGATCCAGCGGAGTGCATCGATTGCGGCGCCTGCGAACCAGCGTGCCCGGTGGATGCCATCTTCGAGGAGAGCGCAGTACCGCCTGAGTGGCGTGCGTTCACGCGCATCAATGCCGAGTATTTCGAGAAGTAGTGATCGCGGCGCTCATGCAGGGAAACCACCCCGACACACGAGAACATCCGCGCGAGCGCAACGACGGCTGCGTCACTGCGCATAAAAAAAGCCCGACCTCCACGGAAGTCGGGCCTCGTTGCTCGGCTTATGGCGTGCCACACGAACTCCTCCAGCAACATTGCCAGGTTCGCGTCGCCAGCGGCGCTATTTGCCGCCGAATAGCATTGTTCAGGTGCGCCGGGCTATCCGCAAAGGACACCCCGCGTGGCCAGTATATTTCCGGCCTATCGACGTCGCTGATTAGCTTGGGATCGCAGCGCCCACAGCGCACAGCAGACAGAACAGCGCGGCGAAGACTATCGTAATGCGGAAGAGCAGGCGGTCGATTCCACGTCGCGTCTTAAAGACGGTACCAGTGCCGCCAAAGACGCTGCCCAGCCCGGCGCCACGCGCCTGGAGCAGGATCGCAGCAACCATGGCAACGCCCAGAATGATCTGGATGACCTGGAGATATTGTCGGTATGGTGTGAGAAAGCCCACGCGCTGCCCTCGCTTCTCGATGCCAATCGCACTGTATCGGTTCTGTCGTTTCCCTGTCGAGTGATGCATTCGCCCCGAGGGCCGCATCGGCCGCGCGAGACGCCATCTATGCTATTTTAGCATCACCCTCCGCGACCCCGCAACTGGCTACACCTATTTTGCCGGAGAACGCTGCGAACGCGGCTCGCAGGTGACGTCCCCACCTCCATCTACGGCGAATATCCCGGTACGGCCTGTGAGGGACTATGGCCGTGCGAGAGGCATGTGATTCTCGCGTTTCGCCAGTCCTCGTGCTAGTAGGCGGGCGATGCCTGGTCCCTCAAAGATGAAGCTGGTGTAGAGTTGGAGCAGCGATGCGCCCGCGTCGAGCATGCGCTGTGCGTCGTCCACCGTGAAGACGCCACCACAGCCGATGATGGGCAGCCGGCCCCCGGTTCGGCGTGCCAGCCGGCTAACCACCTCGACGGCGCGCGCGTGGAGCGGTCGCCCACTCAATCCACCCGGCTCATTGCGCAGGGCGTCGGGAACGGCGGCGCTTAGCCCGTAGCGACTGACGGTTGTGTTGACGGCGATCAGTCCGCTGGCCTCGCGTGCCAGGCATACCCCAACCACGTCATCGAGTGCGGCGTCGTCCAGATCAGGGGCCACCTTCACCAGCAGCGGCTTGATCTGCTCGTCGGCCAGCAGCGCCCGTTCGCGCAGCCGCGCCTGTAAAACCTCCAGCAGCGCATCCAGCCGTTCCCGTTCCTGCAGGGCGCGCAGCTCTGGGGTGTTGGGAGAGCTGACATTGACGGCGAAGTAATCGGCCCAGGGATAGAGGCGGTCGAGCGAGGCGAGATAATCGGCGATAGCGTCTTCGAGCGGCGTCAGCTTCGACTTGCCCAGGCTGATGCCAACAGGCACGGGAAACTCACGCGTGCGTGCGAGGCGTTTGGCAATAGCGTTCGCGCCGTCGTTGTTGAAGCCCATGCGATTGATGAGCGCGTCATCGCTTGGAATGCGAAAAAGCCGTGGACGCGGGTTGCCCGGCTGGGCCTGCTGCGTGATGGTGCCGACCTCGACAAAGCCGAACCCCAACGCCGCCAGCGCGTGGACGGCGCGGGCGTTCTTATCGAAGCCCGCTGCCAGCCCGATAGGTTGCGGAAAGCGCAATCCAAAGACCTCGCGCTCACGTCCCAGGTCGCCGGGCCAGGTGATCGCCGCGAGCCGTGCCAGCGCCTGGGTCATCGCGGGAGATGCCGAGATGCGCGCCAGCATTCCCAGCACGCGCTCGTGGATTGCCTCGGCATCGCGCCCGGCGACAGTGAAGAGCGTCGGGCGCAGTAGTCGGCGATAGATCACTGTTTCGCCTGATTTTCAGACTGGTAGGCGCGCACTCGCTCAAATGTGGCTTCATCGATCGCGCCGGAACCACGCCAGTATTCCAGCAGTTGGCCGAGCCTGAGCGCGGCGTGTAGTGTGTACCCAGCGGTGGCGAGTTGCTCTGGCGCGCCCTGCTCACGATCGATCAGCACGGCGACGTCGCGCACGTGGAGTCCGTTGTCTTCGAGCACGCGAATCGCTTCGAGCTTGCTATCGGCGTGTGTCACCAGATCGTCGATCACCAGCACCGTCTCGCCCCGCGAGAAGTCGCCATTGATGGTGCCAGCGATGCCGTGGGTCTTGGCCTCGCGTGGGGTAATCATCGGCACGCGCGTCTGGTGCATGAGAATGGCGACGAGCGGAGTCGCGGCCATCGGAATATCGGCGTAGCGGGTGAACTCCAGCTTTTCTACGTCAATCATCTCGGCGAGCACGGCGACGGCTGTGTCAATCGCGTTGGGCCACGACCGTAACACCCGCAGATCGACGTAGATGGGCGAGAGTGGCGCATCTGGCTCGCGCTCGTGCAGCTTCAGGCGGAACGCGCCAAACTTCACCGCGCCGCATTCCAGCAATGCATCGGCAAAGGCACGCTGTTTCGCAGTCATCTCATCGCTCATGCGGTGTACCTTTCTCCCGTCGAGTGTTCGCGATTCGCGTGATAGACATGAACTGGTTCGGCAAGGGTCATACTCTTCAGTACCATGGTCGTTGGCGGTTGAAACCGCGCCTGGATGGCCCTCGCTACGCTCCGCCGCGAAGTCCGCCTGCGCGGACTCAACAGCGCATTCATGTCTTACCGCTGCCGCAGCGCCTCGATCTCGTCGCGCAATCGCTTGGCCTCGCGACGGGCCGCCTCGGCGAAGTCTGCGTCGCTGGAGGCATAGGTGACGCTCCGCGACGCGCTGATCAGCAGGCCCGCGCCGTGGCTATCCAGCCCGACGCCAACGACCGCTGCCAGGTCGCCACCTTGCACGCCGATGCCCGGTATCAGCAGCGGCAGATCGCCCACCACCGCGCGCACCGCTCGAAGTTGCTCCGGATAGGTCGCGCCGACCACCAGGCCACAGTTGCCATGACCATTCCAGTGTTCCGCCACGCGTCGCGCCACCGCCAGAAAGAGCGGCTCTTCTCTGCCATCGGCGGCACGTAGCGTCAGGTCCTGGAACTCGCTCGCACCGGGATTGGATGTGTGCGACAGGATGAAGCAGCCACGGTCGGCGCGTTTCAGGAAGGGCTGGAGCGCGTCGCTGCCGAGATAGGGATGCAGTGTCACCGCGTCGGCGCCCAATCCGTCGAGAATCGCATCGGCGTAGGCTTGAGCGGTATTGCCCATATCGCCGCGCTTGGCGTCCACCAGCACCGGCACCTCTGGATAGTTGCTGTGGACGTAGGATATGGTGCGGGCGAGCGCGCTCCAGCCAGCGGCCCCATGGCGCTCGTAGAAGGCGGCGTTCGGTTTGTAGGCGCAGACGAGATCAGCGGTGGCGTCGACGATGGCCGCGTTGAAGCGGAAGAATGCCGTCTCCACATCGCTGCCGTCGCGCGCGGTCGGCAGTTGCTCCAGTTCGAGGTCGAGTCCTACGCATAACAGCGTGCGTCCATCGCTCCAGCGGCGACGAACCTTCTCCAGAAAACTGCCGCCTGTGGCGGGTGCGGATGTCGCGTCGGTCGCGTTGGTCACAATCTCGTCTCCTGTCATGCGTTATTCGGCGGGCGGCTCGTGTATCTCAGGCGTGTCAGGCCGGGCCGAGCGCGGCGGCACCACTGGCAATGAGAGCACCAGATCGAAGTCGTCGTCGGCCTGGATGCGATTGAACCGCTCGAAGCCACACCGCTCGCAGTGATGGACAATCACGTGTTCGCCGTTGGGTCGCTGGAATGCGCCGATGGGCGCCATCAGGCCGCCGCAGCCGCTGAGCCGGTCGCCAGACTTTAGCGCGTCGACGTGGCGGGAGTAGAGGCAGTAGGGGCAGTGATTGCGATGATGTCCGCCGCTGGGCAGCGCGCCGATGAATCGCTTACAGTGGCCGCAGGTGAAACTCTGATCCTGCGGGCCTGGGCCGGGTGGCGCGCCACGACCGTAGCGACCCTCGCGCCGACGGCTATCCCGCGTGTCTCGTCCACCCCGCGAGCCATGTCTCGCCATTCACTAACTCCCGCCTGGACTGCCTGAAAGATGCGCGCTCCGCTCAGCGCCATCTGCTATGGTATTGCCCGCGGAGGCACGGCGTCAAGTCGTGGACTCGCCATCGCCGAACAGGATTTGGTGATAGCGTTCACGCAGTTCTCATACACTGCAGAGCGTCACCACTCGAAGTCCTGCGCCTCCATGTCTTCCAACGAAATGGAGTCATCCCTTTCGGGTTCACGTTCTCCGTCGTGATACACGTCTTTTGGGTCAACTTCGGCTGTGTCATCTTCGGTTGTCTTGTCCCACTGGTCTGGCAAGGTCTCCCAGGCATATTTGAACCGTGTCCACGATACCCACCATGCCCGGTCGTAGTCTTCTATTGCCTGAAGCCGCGCAACTTCATCCAGACCAAACTCTTTTGCCAACAACCGTTCGACTGCCTTCTCAAGCTCAGGCGCGTCAGAGAAAGTATAGATTGTTCCAACCTGGCCGCGAAACTGCGATTCGAGCGCGCCAAAGCAGGCGTGTACTCGCCAGACATTAGCCCGGAAGCCATCCGCATGGCTCGCGGGTACACCGCTTTCGTGAGGATACCCGCCCTCACCATCCTCAACCCACGAATACTGCCACGAATATATGCCCCGTCGCGTGGGTATCCCCTCTAATGCGCTAAACGCCCCCATCCGGCCCAACACATAGACAAAGAGATGTTCCTCATCCACCCAAAACAGCATCTCATTGTGAAAATTCTTCCACGCCTCCAGGCCCGTGTAGCGGACCCCGCACCACTCGTATTCTTGCTCGGGACCCTGCGGCTCTGGCACCTCGATCTCCTCGGCGCGCACGGTGGCGATCAGGCCCGCACGTATGGATGGCACTATACGAGCATCTCCCCAGTCCGCCAGCACCCGCAATAACCGGTGACGCAGAGTCTGGAAAATGTAGATGAGGCGGGTCTCGGATGTCCACGGCTGCAAAGGGCCAACGAACTCGACCAGTATCTGCTCAATTGCCGGGAGCGCGTGTTCATCATGCATCGCCGCCAGTCCGAAGGCGGCCAACCAGCGCTCCTGGGCGCGGGGGCTCATCAGGTAAGGAAGGAGAAGAGACGGCGCCTCGGAGGGACGCACTACGCCGAGAACGGCCAACACGAAGCGGGTATCAAATTCCTCAGATGTCTTAGGCTTGAGAACGGCGTCTAAGCCTAACGCCATGCGCTCATCGTCTGTGGGAACGAAGCGGCGGGCTATCTCTGCCAGGATGTCAATCGAGAGGCCGCCCCACCGCTGCCGAAAACGGCGCAAGAATTCTACTGCTTCCGCCCTCTGCTCGTCGTACCCGAAGTCATAATTGAGTATCTCAAATGCGCGCTCCAGCTGCGGCGCGGTTGGAGAGTTTTCACCGCCGAAGTCATGGTGTCTCAGCCAGGATGACCGAGCCATCTATTCCCATCCTTACTGTCATGCACAGATTTACCTGGAACCATCCACCAGGCCGAAGTTGGCGCGCGATGGAAGCGTAGCGCCGAGCGTGATCAGCAGCAGGCCAGCTATGCCGACTGGAGCGAACGCCCACTGTGCCCGATGCGCGATATCCCAGAACGCGCCGCCCAGCAGTGGACCAAGGAAGGCGACACCATAGCTCAGCGTCAGGGTCGCGCCGGTCAGCCGGGCAACCGATGCGCGGTCGGCCAGCAGCGCAGGCAGGCCAATTGCCAGCACGAATACAAACGATGAGCCGCCGCCCAGACATGCCGCCCAGATAGGCTGCCACGCCACCGGACTGGCGACCCAGCCAACAATCGCCACCAGGCACACGCTGCCCGCCGCGAGGAATGGCCAGCGGCGACCTGCCATGCCCTGTGCGAAGGGGATCATCGCGAGGCCCACCGGCAACTGGATGGCGTTGAGCACGCCCAGGGCAAGCGGAGTTGCGGCTGTTGCGCCGATCGCCTGGTTATAAGGCGGAATCCAGGCATTCATGCTGAAATAGACGAGACTGCCAGAACCGAGCAGGATGCCCAGGTGGAGCGCATTGACCCGGCGGCGCGGTGGCGCAGCACCTGGCGCATCGGAACGCGCTGATGTCGTTGCGGGCGGCGCATCGCTGGCGCGCGCGGGCAATGTCGCGGCGGCGGGTGGCGCGAAGAAGAACCACCGCACCAGTGCGAGCACCGTCGGCGGCGCCCACAGCAGCAAGACTCCCGCCCAGCCGTCTGGCGCGAGAAACCGCTGCATCAAGGGCAGGGTGAGTGCGGCGCCTAGCGTCTCGCCGAGGATAAGTCCGTCGGTGAAGAGGGCTGCGACCAGCCCAATGCGTGTGGGGAACCACTGGCGTGCCAACACCGGAACCGATGTCTGCGCCAGCGTGATGCCCATACTCAGCAGCACGGTAAACAGATAGACGGGGACGGCCTGGGGCCAGACACTCCGCAGCACCGCGCCCATCGCCAGCAGCGTCAGCCCAATTGCCACCACTCGCCGTCCGCCCAAACGGCCAGCCAGGAGCCCCGCTGGCAGCGCAAACGCGCCCATGATAAGCAGCGGTAACGAGGTAAGCAGCCCGGTCGCGGTATATGAGAGGCGCAGGTCGCGCTGAATGAGCGGCAGCACGGGCGGAACAGCCATGATCACCGAGCGCAGGTTGACGCCAACGAGGACGATCAGCGCGAAGACTAATGCTATGCGCCCTCTGCCTGTCACCTGTTCGGCATGAGTCGCCAGGCGCGTGGACAGAGTGGGAGTATCACTGGTGATGAGGAGATCGCGCGCTGGTGCTGATGTCGGTTCGCCCTGCGCGGAGCCAGGCGCGACGTGCTCCATAGATTGTCCTTCATTGCCGCCATGTAGGGAGATTCGTGTCTTTCCAGTGTATCATAGCCATCATATCGCCGCGGTTATCCTAATCTTTATCTTACCCCCGCCCGATATCGCTGCTTTCGCATCCGGCCGGGCTAGTGATTTGACAGGCATGCCTGGGTTGCATACAATCGCGGGGCATATGTCTTCCCCTTGAAATCTATGGGCAATCAGGGAGTATTACCATGTGCCGCTCTAGCGGCGATGGGCTGGGCTGGGAGGAATGCGGGCATGCGATGGTCACGCGGCGCAAGCCGTGCTCAAGGAACTGAACACTCTCACACTACTGAAATGCAGGGAGCGCGAACACATCGCCGTCGGCGCCTCGCTGGGGGACTGATTCTGCTCGCGGGATTGTTGCCGCTTTTGCTCGCCGCGTGCGGCCCGCAGACCGGCGGTGGCACAGCGCTCGCTGCCGATCAGTCGTTCATCTATCCGTATACACGCTCCGATGGCGCCAACACCGTGAAAGATCCCGTGCTGGATCCAGCGGCGGTCGCCTATGCGGCGGACTCGACCTTCACGAGCATGCTCTATTCTGGCCTGGTGTCCTTCTCACCTGAACTGAAGGTAGTGAGCGATGCCGCCACCACCTGGGATGTGGACGGCACCGGCACGATCTATACCTTCCACCTGCGGCCCGACATGCACTTCAGTGATGGCACGCCGCTTACGGCGTCTGACTTCGCCTATAGCATCAACCGCGCCCTCGACCCGCATCTCTGCGACAAGCTCGACAAAAATACCTATGGCACGAGTGGCACCGGGTACTGCTTCGGTGGCCCTGGCGGCCTAGTGACGAGCTACCTGGGACATATCGTTGGCGCGATGGCGTTCAATGGCGGCACTGGGCCAGCCGTCAACGGTAACGGCAACAATCCCGCCACCAGCGTCAATGTGCTCGATCCGCTGACCCTGCAGATTCGCCTCGATGCGCCCATCGCCTACTTCCTTGAAGCGCTGACCTATCCGACCTCGTATCCCGTCGAGCGCAAGTTGATCGACCGCTACCCCAACGGCACGTGGGTGCAGCATCTCGACGAAGGCGGCACCAACGGTCCATTCAAGGTTGCCGAGTTCAATGCCAGTGGAAAGCCGCAGCAAATTGTGCTGGAGCCAAACCCCTACTGGGAGCAGGCCTGGGGCAAGAAGCTAACGGTGCAGAAGGTTATTCGCCCGCTCTACGGAGCGGTAGATGACGAGTACCGCGATTATCGCTCGGGTAAGAACGACTATACCGACGTGCCGGTGCAGAGCTACTTCACGGCGCGTGGTCAGAGCGACTTCAACGAGGTGCCGTTGCTTGCCGAGACCTACTTCGGACTCAACTTTGATCTGCCGCCCTTTAACAACCTGCAGATCCGTCAGGCATTCTCGCTGGCGCTCAACAAACAACTGCTGGTAGATCGTGTGGAAAACGGCGGCGCGATTCCGACGAACCATATCGTGCCCAGAGGCATGCCGGGCTATTTCCCTGGCTTGTTGACTGCTGGCGCCAACCCGACGCAATCGCTCACCGGCAATCAGGCCGAGGCACAGCAACTGATCAAGGCCGTGCGTGCTACCTGCGCCACCGTCAACCCGCAGACGGGCCAGCCACCCGCGGAGTGTGCGTTCATCACCGGCGATCATCCGCAGCCGATTCAGGTTCACGTCTCGTCGGGAAACCAGACACGCATCGCCATCGCCAACTTCGCGGCGCAGCAATGGAACGCTGTGCTAGGCGTCAACGTGCAGCCTGTGCCGACCGATAAAATGGGGGCAAATCTTGTGAAGCATGGTCCCTATCAGATGTGGATCATCGGCTGGCTGGCGGATTATCCCGACCCGCAAGACTGGCTTTCACTCCAGTTTATGACCAACGCGGGGAATAACGCCTCAGACATGCACGATACGAAACTCGATAAGTTGCTGGCACAGGCGGATGCCGATCCAAACGCGACGACGCGTATGGCGGCGTACAACCAGGCCGAGCAGATAGTCATCAACGACGTACCGTGGATTCCCTACGAGCAGGCAAAATCCATCTGGCGGATGCGCCCGTGGGTGCGCGGCTTCGGCCTCAATTCAGTGGGCCTGATGGTGGATATCGCCTGGCCTAATGTCTATATCGCTGGTCGTTGACGCGGTGCTCGTCATCTGTGTTTCTCATCAGATTCACATGAGACAGGCCTATCATGACGCCGGGGTACCATTTCGTACTCCGGCGCTTTTATGCTCTGTGTATGCTCTACGGTGAAGGACAATAAGCGTATCATTGATGCCGCGGTAACATACCCTGAGCGCACGTGCAACGTACATCCTGATGATCGATTCGCTTCTTCTCACGCGGATTGCTCAAAATGGCACACTATTTTGCAGGACACAATGACCGGAGGCCGACGTGCTGGATAATCCCAATAATGTACAGGCGCCCCCACCGGGGTATCCGTATCAATCGCCGCAGCCCTCGCCAGAGCAGCAGTACTATGCCCAGCGGCAAAGCGTCGCGCGCGGCATGCTCTGGCAGACCGTGGTTACGTCGCTGCTGGTGATCGTCGCATTTGCATCGGGATGGTTCGGCAACGCCTTCGTGAACCGTGGCAACTATGTCTCACCTAACAGCGATGAGCACTTGATTTTGCAGGCGTGGGACGCCGTTAGCAATAACTTCGTGGATACGAATAAAATCAACTCGAAGAAGATGGCGTATGCCGCGATCGACGCCATGGTGAACAGCCTGGGCGATACGGGGCACAGCCGCTTCCAGACAAAAGCAGAGTTCGACGATGAGCAGAACCAGCTCAATAACGCCTCGACTGTCGGTATCGGCGTCTATCTCAGCGGCGGTGGCAAAGATCCGCTGCGCATCGACGCGATCATCCCCGACTCGCCAGCGGCGAAGAGCGGAAAACTCAAGCCAGGCGACTTTATCACCGCCGTCGACGGCAAAGACATCAGCGGCATGACCATCGCTCAGGTGCGCCCGCTGATTACCGGCAAAGCGGGAACCAGCGTCACGCTGACCATCAAGCGCAGCAGCACGAAACTGCCAACCGTCTTTGACGTGACCCTGGTGCGTGCCAGTTTCACAGCGCCCATTGTGGTCAGTTACACCGTGCCGACACTCAACATCGCCGTCATTCAGATTACCCAGTTTGCGTCTGGCGCCGATAAAGAATTGAAGCAGGCCATCAAGGATGCGAAGGCCAAGAATGTGCAGGGCATCGTGCTGGACCTACGCGATAACCCCGGTGGCTATCTCAATGAGGCCATCTCGGTCGCCAGCGAGTTCATTCCGGCAGGGCCAAACAAGAATGTGCTCATCGTGCGTACCCGGGCGGATCGCCAACCCCAGGCGGTCGAGACTGGTGGCCTGGCCACCACGATGCCGCTCGCGATTCTGGTGAATGGCAACACGGCCAGCGCGGCGGAGATTGTCACCGGCGCCATCAAGGTCAACCGCCCGGACGTGCATGTCATTGGTGAGAAGACTTTCGGCACTGGTACCGTATTGCAGCCGTTTACACTGGCCGATGGGTCGGTCATTCTCATCGGCACGGCGGAGTTCCTGTTGCCTGATGGCTCATCCATCTACAACAAGGGCATCCAGCCCGACCAGCCGCTCACATTGCCAAAGAATGTCGTGCCGGTCTCGCCGCTGGTAGCCCAGGAGCTTGGGTATTCCCTCAAGCAGGTGGAACAGTCCGGCGATACACAGCTCATCAAGGCGCTGGAAGACATCAGCGGCCAGAATCTACAGCAGCCCGCCGCGTAGTTATGCGTGAAAGCGCGAAGCCGTTCTGGACTCTGAAGGCACGGTGAATAGGCGCGGAAATTCGCGCCCTATCCTAGCCAGGTGCTGATGGCCTCGGCACAAGCGACGGGAGCCTCGATCTGCGCGTAGTGGCCAGCGTCGGGGATGAGCACCAGATGGGCGCTGCTTATCTGCTCGGCCAGGAAGCTTCCATACTTTGGCGGGGTGAGACGGTCTTCCTCGCCAGTGAGTATCAGCACTGGTTGCGTGATCTGCGCCAATTCGGCCATCATATCGAATTTGTCGCACGCCGCCAGATCGCGATAGAGGATGCCCGGCGTGGGAGGCGGCGCTTGCTCGATCATCGCGCGCGCATCTGCCACATGAGTGGGCGCATACGCCAGCTCGACCAGCTTCGCTTTGGCAGCGGCGGGATCAGACGCCGCCTCGGCCAGTAATGTGGGCAACACGCGCAGCCGTGCCCCCGCGCCCACCAGCACGAGCCGCGAGACCACCTCTGGAGCGTCTACCGCTAGCCGCAGGACAATCGCGCTTCCCAGTGAATGGCCGACCAGACAGACGTGGTTCAGGTCGCGTCGCGCCAGTTCATTGCGTACCGATGCGGCGTAGTCTCCCACGGTCATCGTGGCAGGGCCAGGCTCATCGGTCCGCGTGCCATGCCCCGGCAGATCGAGCGCGATGGCGGTATACTGCGGCAGGCAGGCAATTAACGCGTCCCAGATATGGGCATCATCGCCGGAGCCGTGGATAAAAACGAGTGTGGGGTGTCCGTTGCTGGCGCTGCTCATGCTCGTAGGAACTCCTTTGTTCACGTGGTTCGCCACGGCATTCATCCGGGATAGGCGCCAGATAACGGGTGACACGTTCGGTTATATCATGCCACCGCGCGAGCGATGACGGCAAATGATAGCTTCGCGCCGCTCTCCATGCCCTTCGGCGCTGGCATTTGCGCATAGGCCAGCCTTGCCACCCTGCGCCGCGTTGAGACGTACTTGCAGGGAGAGCATCTGCGCATCCGATGCGGGGACGACGCCGTGGACGATGCGGGGTCGCACCAAGGAAAGGGTCACCTATGGCCGAACGCAGGCCGAATGCGCGGGGAACGCTGGGCAGTTCGGGTGAGCGGCTGGCCGCTGGCTGGCTGGAAGCGCGGGGCTTTCGTGTGTTGGCGCGCAACTGGCGGTGTGCATACGGTGAGCTAGACCTCATCGCCGAGGAGGCCGGAGAGCTGGTGTTTATTGAGGTCAAGACGCGCCGGGGAATCGCTCACGGCGCGCCGGAGTAGGCCATCACCGCGAACAAGCGCGCCCATCTGGTCGCGGCGGCGGAGTCGTATCTGATGGAGCATCAGCGCGAGGAGCAGCCCTGGCGCATCGACGTGGTGGCGGTGCAACTCGATGGCGCGGGCAGACTGACCGACGTGCGCCACTATCGCAGCGCAATAGCGCAAGAGGAGTAGTTGACGATGCAGGATATGTTCGAGAACGCCAAACGTGTCGCCAGCACCGCGGTTGAGCGGGCAGCCTGGGAGGCCGATAAAGTGCGGCGGGCCAGCGCGAGACAGCGCGAGATCGATCTTTTGAAGCGCGAGCGCTCAGCGGTGATCGAACAACTCGCGGGGGTGCTGCTCGATCTGAACCGGCGCGGCGAGCTTACGCAGGCACCGCTCCAGGCGATTGCCTCGCGCTTGCAGGCGCTCGACGGCGACATTAGCCACGGCGATTCGGAGATCACGGCGATTCGTAACGAGACCTTTGTGCCTGGCACCATTAGCATCAACGTCCAGCGCAAGGATGATCCCAACGCGCTGACCAGCACCAGCAGCCATAGCAGCGGCCACCTGGCGTGCCCTTCGTGCGGGCGTAGTGTCCGCCGGAGCGCCGCTTTCTGCTCGGCCTGTGGCGCGAAGCTGAAGTAACACGTTCATACGCATCGTTGCCTCCCCACGACATTTCCCTGGCGCGGTACAATGTGCTGTTAGGGTGCGCCGGGCATCGCTGTGCGCGGCCGCAGCCTTGTCAGTTTGTCAGCCTCGTCACACACGATCTTCAGGGGAGAGCACAATGGCCAAAGCACATAAAGCGTCTGGGGGAGAGACGGCAGCGCAACCAGCGGCGCAGAACGGGCAGCGCCCACGCACGCCTGGCGTCTACGGGCGCGAGGAGATCGCGGAGAACCGGCTGGAGCCGTGGCCGAATCCACGCCCCACCCGCGACTATGTCATCCACTTCGAGATTCCGGAGTTTACCTGCGTCTGCCCGCGCTCTGGCTATCCAGACTTTGCCACCATCGTCATCGACTACGTGCCAGGGCCATCGGTGGTGGAACTGAAAAGCCTGAAACTCTACATCAACGGCTATCGCGACCGCGCGCTCAGCCATGAAGGCGCCACCAACGACATCCTCGACGATCTGGTGGCCGCACTCTCACCGCGCTGGATGCGTGTTGTGGCGGAGTTCAACGTGCGCGGCAACATCAAGACAGTTGTTACTGCCGAGCATGCCGCGCCAGACTATCACGGGACGCGTCCAGCCTATCAGCGCCCGACATTCAGCGGCATCTAACTGGCCTTTTTGCCAGCGCCTTCGCTCGACACGCCGCGCTAGAATCTCCTATGCCAGAGTTCTTCGATGGAGATCATGCGCGGTTCCGCGCCTCAGGAGAGAGTCAACTACCCCATAGCTAAAGCTAGGGGCTTGCAGTTCGCCCTTTCGACACACTGACACAGGGGCGTCCGCGTTAGGCCGATTGACGACGGCCCCGCTGTCCCGAAGAACAGCGGCGAATGTGGTCTTTGTGTGGCCATTATGTGCCACGCCACGATGTGCTATATTGAACCGTTCGCTCCGGCTTTATCCTCAAGGCATTGTCCTTAAGGCGAGCCAAGCCGGAGTGCCTGAGCACACAGACAGTCTACCACACGGAGAGGAGACGGCGCTTACCCCATGCCTGAAGGCAGGGGCCTCCGCGCCGGAGATAGGTGAATGACCGCAGGACAGGGCAACCCCACGCCAGCCATCCCTACATCAACCGCTTCCGCCGAGTTCGTGCGCTACCTCAATGTGCGCTCCGCCTATGGAGCCAGTTTCGCGCCGGATGGGCAGCGCATTACCTTCCTGACTGACATCACTGGCGTCGCCGAGGTCTGGCGCGTACCTGTTGCAACGCAGGGGAGCGCAATCGGGCCCGGCTGGCCGGAGCAACTGACGTTTGGCGGCGAGCGCATCGCGGGCGCATCCTACTCACCCGTGGCTGATCGGCTCATTGTCGGCGGAGATGTCGGCGGCAACGAGCGCACGCAGCTATTCCTCATGCGTGGCGATGGGACGACGTTCACTCCGCTGACGAAACAGCCGGAGACGATCCACGTCTTCGGTGGCGAGGATGGGTCCGCGAGCAATGGCTGGTCACCCGATGGCGCGCGCATCGTCTACGCCAGTAACGCCCGCGACCCCCGCTTCTTCGACGTCTACGAGCGCGCCGTGGACGACCTGGACGCCGCGCCACACCTACTGCTCCAGCACGATGGCACGAACTACCCGGCGGGCTATTCGCGTGACGGGCGTACGGTGTTGGTGGAGCGCATGTACACCAACATGCACAATGCCCTGATCCTGATAGATATAGCCACAGGCGAGACGCGTCAGCTCACCCCTGAGCCCACCGAGATCACCAGTAGCCCGGCGCGTCATGTGTCGCCGCAATGGTCGGCGGACGGGCGCGGCCTCTACCTGCTCAGCGACCGGGGACGTCAGGTACTCTCCCTTGCCTGGCTCGACCTTGCGACAGGCGAGATGACCTACCTGCGCGACGATCAGTGGGATGCGGACGGCCTCAGCCTCTCACCCGATGGCAAACGCCTGGCGCTCGTGACGAATGTCGATGGCGCGTCACGGATCGAACTTTTCGACATCACGGCAGGCTGGGAGAGGCGTGTGGCGCTGCCGTCGCCGGAGTTGCCGCAGGGCGTTGCCGCGGGTGTGCGCTGGTCGCCCGATGGCGCGCGGATCGTCTTTACCTTCGCTCCACCCGATGATGCGATGGACGTCTGGGTCTGGGACACCGCAAGCAAGACGCGATGGCGCGTGACCCGGAGCGCTCGTGGTGGGCTGCCGGATTCTGCCTTTGTCGCGCCGCAGTTGGTGCGCTACCCCACCTTCGATGAACGGCAGATCCCATCCTACCTCTTCCTGCCGGATGGCGCCGAGCAGCGCCATCTGCCCGTGGTCGTCTATGTCCATGGTGGGCCAGAGAGCCAGACGCGGCCCGCCTTCAACCCCGTCATCCAGTATCTCGCTGCCAGTGGCTATGCCGTTCTCGCGCCGAATGTGCGCGGCAGCAGCGGCTACGGCTATGAGTATCAAAGCCTGGATGATGTCCGCCTGCGGATGGACTCGGTGGCCGATCTCGCCGCCGCGGTTCGTTGGCTCGGCGCAGAGCAGATCGCCGATCCAAGTCGTATCGCCGTCATGGGCGGCAGCTATGGCGGCTTCATGGTGCTCTCCGCGCTGACAACCTATCCCGACCTGTGGGCCGCCGGCGTCGATATCGTCGGCATCGCCAACTTCGTCACCTTCCTGGAGAATACCGGCCCCTGGCGGCGCAAGCTGCGCGAGCCGGAGTACGGAAGCCTGGAAAACGACCGTGACTTCCTCGAATCCATCTCGCCGATTCGCCATGTGGACGCGATCACGGCAGCGCTCTTCGTGGTGCACGGCGCAAACGATCCCCGCGTGCCGGTGGGCGAGGCCGAGCAGATCGTCGCCGCGCTGCGTGCCCGCAATGTGCCTGTAGAATACCTGCGCTTCGAGGACGAAGGACATGGCCTCATCAAGCGCGCCAACCGCGTGAAAGCGTACCCGGAGATCGCTCGTTTCCTCGACGCCCAGGTCAAGAACCGCGCGACTCCCCTCTCGTCGTAGGAGAGTGGCCGGGGTGAGGTTAGCCGCCTCGCCGTTGCAGCCAGAACGCGGCGGCAACCACGCCAGCGAGCACCGCGATGCCCAACGCGCGCTGGTTCCTCCGGCGATGAGCGGGAGCGGCAACCTGAACCTGCCTGCGCGCGTAGCGGCTCACCAGCGAAGTCGTCTGGTGCTGTCTCGCCTCGCCAGGATCATGCGCAGAGGGCATTGCCTGCGGGTTGCTCGCGTCTGAACCGCTGTATTGCCTGCTGTCGTTGCCTGACTGAACCGTTTCGGGCTTGGTATCGTCGCGATGATTGGTACGCTCATACTTGGTAGCGCGCCCACTGGTAGCCATAGCCTGGCCGCCCTCGTGCGTGGCCAGGTCTTCCTGTGGCGAGCCAGCCGTTGGCCCAGCCGCGCCACGCGTGGTGTTGTGCGCCTGCACCTCGTGAAGTATCGCCGCGATATCGCTGGCCGTCTCGCGTTGGCCCGATGCCCAGGAGTTGACCTCTGCCCCCACCAGCAAGATGAGCGCGAGATAGTAGAAGAACACCAGAATGACAATCGCGAATGCCGCAACCGACCCATAGTTGTTCGGGCGCAGGGCGACGCTCTCGTAGATGGGAAAGAGTATCTCGTAAAGCACCAGCAAGGCAGCCGCCAGCAAGGTGCCCTTCCACACTTCGTAGAAATGCACAGGGCGATTGGGCACGACAATGTATATCGCGCTAAACAGGATGAGCGCCACGATAAACGCCGCCGCCAGGCCAATCAGGTGAATCAGCAGGCCAGAGAATCCGGAGCCCCCACCGCTCGCGTGCAGCGCAGTGACGATAGCCGACGGCACTATCGACGCCAGAAAGACAATCGGCACCAACACCATGTAGATCAGCAGCATACCAATCGCTACCAGGTTCTGGTGTATCACGTCGCGCCCGCGGAGCCGAAAGATGATTCCAAAGCAGTTTTCGAGCGTGATGAACAGCCGTGAGCCAGTGAAGATAGACGTCAACAGTCCAATGATGAACAGCACGCCGGCCTGTCGTTGCAGATTATCGGTTGCCACCCGAACGATGGTACCACCTGTCCCGGCACTGCCTCCGGGCAGGGCATTGGCAATCGCATTGAGCAGCCCACGCTCGCTCCCCGGCGCGAGATTGTTCAAGATAAACCCAGCAACCGCCAGCAGCGCCAGCAGAATCGGGAAGATGGACATCAGCAGGTTATAGGCTAGCAAGCCCGCGAGGTTAAAGACCCAATCATTGCTGAGTTTTTGCCAGAAGTGAAGAAATGGCTTGGCGCGATCTCTCAGGCTGTGGCTGCGTGTCCGTTGCGCCGTCTGCCGGGCTTCCGGATGTTCTATTCTATGTTGGCCCGCCATCATCGCGCACTCCTCTTGACTGTCCGACACAGTAACTGCTCGATGTCGCTATCATCATCCGCGCGCCTGCACGCATGGCGTATTTCGCGTTTTGGGAGACAGAAAATTGTATCAGGTTAGACGGTTGTCGCGTCGTATACTGATGACGCACTGTTGAAGCAAAGTTCGGGCCATCGCCAGATCCATGATGAATCTCTCGGCCGGAGCGATCAGGGGCGTCTGAAGAAGGAGCGATGAAGCATGCAGAAACGTGGCAACACCCCAACGATGACGGCTCGCGGTCAGTTTGAACGGTATACGTTTGAGACTGGGCCGATGGAGAACAACGTCTATCTGCTCGTCTCGCCGCAGACCCGCGAGGCTGTGCTGATCGACGCGTCGGATGAGGCAGAGCGCATCGCGGGTGAGGTGGCAACGTTAAAGGCGCGCGTGCGCATGATTCTGCTGACGCATGGGCACTCAGACCACTGGGGAGCGCTCGGCCACCTGCGCGATCTGTGGGGCGTGCCGGTAGGCATCCATCTGGCGGACGCTGAGATGCTGCCGCTGACGCCCAACTTCGCGCTCTCCGATGGCCAGCGGATCGGCCTCGGCGCGGGCGATATTCAGGTGATCCACACGCCTGGGCACACCCCTGGCGGCGTCTGCCTGCTGGCCGATGGCTGCCTCTTCAGCGGCGATACGCTTTTCCCTGGCGGTCCCGGCGCGACGAAGCAGCCCCTTGGCGATTTCCCGCTGATCATGACCAGCCTACGCGAGAAACTGTTTACCCTGCCCGATAGCACCATGGTGCTGCCGGGGCATGGCAAGTCCACCACGATTGGCGCCGAGCGTCCCTCGCTGGACGAATGGCAGGCGCGTGGCTGGTAGCCGCAACTATGGCATTGCCTCCTGGCCTGGATGCTGTCCCATGCGCCAAATGCTACGCCAGGTGACAACTTCGAGCGACCAGCGTTATAGTTGCAGAGATGGCGATTTTCGCGACAGAAAGAGACTCCGCCGCATGCCCCGACGCCCCCAGCGAACACCCTCGCCCGATGACGCCGACTCGCTCTTCGCCGATCTGCTGGACGACGAGGTGGGTACAACCGATGGCGCGGTGGACGATTCGGTCGGGCCGGGCGGGCGCGGCATCCCACCCGCGATCTCCTATCAGTCTGTCGATGCGGCGGTAGCCCCGGAGACGGCGCTCAACGACCCCGACCTGCCGTATTGGCTGGCGCTCAATCGCGTGCGCGGCATCGGTCCGGCGCGGTTCCGGCTGCTCTTGGAGGGCTTCGGCAGCGCGCGGGGTGTCTGGCAGGCCAGCCCATCCGACTGGCAGGCGACCGGACTGGACGCCCGCACGGTCGCATCGCTCGAGCAGCAGCGGCGGCGCATCGAGCCAGCGGCTGAGGTCGAGCGCCTCATCACATTGCGCGTGGGGGCATTGCGCCTCATCGACCCGGCGTATCCACGCTTGCTGCAAGAGATTCCGCTGTCACCGCCCGTGCTCTATGTGCGCGGGGCGCTCACCCCGCAAGACGAGTGGGCGCTTGGCATCGTCGGCACCCGGCGTGCCAGTTCCTATGGCCGCCAGATGACCGAGAAGCTGGCAGGCGAACTGGCTCGCCAATCGATCACCATCGTCAGCGGGCTAGCCCGTGGCATCGATACCGTCGCCCATCTCGCCGCGCTGGAAGCTGGCGGGCGCACGTTGGCCGTGCTGGGCTGTGGCCCCGATCTGGTCTACCCGCCCGAAAACGCCAGACTGGCGGCGCGCATCGTCGAGCAGGGAGCGATTGTGACCGAATTCCCGCCGGGCACGCAGCCTGAGGCGGGCAATTTCCCCGCGCGCAACCGGTTGATTAGTGGGCTCTCGCTCGGTGTGCTGGTGACGGAGGCGCCCGAAACGAGTGGCGCGCTCATCACCACCCGCTTTGCTGGCGAGCAGGGGCGCGATGTCTTCGCGGTGCCCGGCAACGCCACCAGCCGGGCCAGTGTCGGCGCGAACCGGCTGATTCAGGATGGCGCGAAACTGGTGATGGAGGTCGGCGATATTCTCTCGGAGTTGAATCTGCACCTGGCCCCGCAGCAGATGGAGATACTCGAATTGCGCGAGGCGCTGCCAGAAAACGCGAGCGAGGCGAGTCT